>NZ_JBAMDI010000046.1:0-77039 GCF_036961695.1 Pseudomonas sp. CGJS7
TACCCGCGAATACGGTAGCGGCGGCAACGGTGAATGGCGGGTGGTAATTGGCCAGCAGGTCCGGCCCTTTCGCGGGTGAGCCCGCTCCTACGGGGGGGCGGGCACTTGAGGTACGACAGAGCTGTTGCTTCCCAAGGGATTAATAGCGGCGGTCTTCGATTACAAACGGCTTGGCTGCCGGCCTGTTGCGCACTGCCGCCGGTGTACCATCCAGTACCAGTGCATAATCGTTCTGCTTGTCCATCCCCTCCGGATCGGTCCATTGCTCGTCTCTGGCCGCAACCTGGGCAACCACATGGCCGTTCTTGATAATGGTCAGATAACCCTTGGCGTTACTGTTCCAGCGTAGCCGTCCTTTGTTTTCATCGGCCCGCGCCTTGCGCACGCCGGTATCACCCAGTAAAGGCGTGCCGTCCAATAGCCATTGCGGCTGCAGCTTGAGGCCCATGTGGCGCAGCACCGTGGGCGCTACCGAGGTCTGCGCGGGAAGCCCGTACAGACCGCCGGGCCCAGGCATTTCCACAGGAATGCTCAGCTCGGTCAGTTCCTGATTCAACGGTTTGTTGCTGGCGATGAAGATGCTCTTTTCCTGCTCCGAAGCGCCGCCATGGCCTTTGCCCCAATAGTCCCGGCCATGGTTGGTACTGACGAGTACCAGCCAGTCTTCCTGTGGGAACATGCGACGCCGCTGGTCTACCTTGTCCAACAGCCGCCCGATCTCGCTGTCGGCCTTGCGCAACGCCTGCGCATAGCGCTCACCATAACCCCTGTGATGGCCAATCTGGTCAGGTTCGTCCAGTTGAATGAACGTGAAATCAGCGGGTGTGTCGCCGAGGATCTGCAACGTTCGTTCAATCACTTGTTCATCTGGCAGACCACTTTCGCGTACATCGGCGCCATGGGCGTCCTCCAGCAGAAATGCCGTGTTGATGGTCGACCAGTTGACGATGCTGGAGAGATAGGCATTGGGGTAGGCCAGGCGTAGCCGCTTGAACAGGCTAGGAAACGCCGGGTTTACCCGTTGCGAGTCGTCGTCCGATTCAACGCCATGCTTGTTGCTCCACACGCCGGTCAGCAAAGTGATCCAGCCTGGGCCACTCAAGGTGGGTTGCTCGCTGGCTTTACCATTGATCCCCCCGGCGTAAGCCTTGCCGTAGTGCAGCCGCTGTTTCAGGTTGGTCGCATCGCCCAGTTGCAGGTACTGCTGCAATTGCACGCCGTCAAGGCCGATGAGCAAGGTTTTAGGGCGGCTCGGGTGCCGGGCCGGGTCACAGCCCGGCTGCAGGGCCAGGAACAGCAATAACAGCAAACTTGCCAGTCGCATGGGGTCGCATCCTTGAAAGCACGCAACGAGCGTTGCAACAAAGTGGCATGCCCACAACTGGCAGAAATACCAGGTGGTTTACCTCTTTGCCTGCAATCCAGTAAGCTGCATCAAATCGTCGGATGATTGGTTGAGTGGCATGAATACAGAGCTGACCAAGCGCTCCCTGGTGGAGTTGGCGGTAGAGCGCATGCGCGAATGCATCGTGCTGGGCGATTGGCAGGTCGGTCAGCGCCTGCCTACCGAGCCAGAGCTTGCCTTGCAGCTGGGCATCAGCCGCAACACCGTGCGTGAGGCCATGCGCGTGCTGGCGTTCAGTGGCCTGGTGGAAATTCGCCAGGGCGACGGCAGCTACCTGCGCACTGCCCAGGACCCGCTGCAGGCGGTGCACGCGATGTCCCGGTGTACGCCCGAGCAGGCCCGTGAAACCCGCCATATTCTCGAGGCGGAGGCCGTCGGGCTGGCGGCCTTGCGCCGTACCGATGCCGACCTGCAAGCGCTACGGGATGCCCTGGAAGGCAGTGCCGGGCATTTTCACGGCGATGTCGATGCCTATGTGGCCTGCGACCTGGTGTTCCACCAGCGGCTGGTCGATGCCGCCCACAACCCGGCATTAAGCGAGCTGTACCGTTACTTTTCCGGGGTCGTGGCTGCCGCGCTGCAACACAATATGGCCACCGTTCCGCGCTGCCAGGCCACGTTCGACTTGCATGGGCAGATCCTCGACGCCATCGAGCAACGTGACGCTGAACGGGCCAAGCGCCTGACCCGTATCCTCATTGAATCCTGAGACCGAGAAGGCCATGGCTGAATCCATCACCCGTAATTCCCCATCGAACGAGCGGGATCTCGATGAGCTGCTGATCGACGCTGAAGCGGACGACGAACAGGTCCAGCAGCAGGCTGTGGTGTTGCGGCGGCCCTGGCTGTTGCTGCTGGGCCTGGTGCTGGTGGCCTTGAACCTGCGCCCGGCATTGTCGAGCATGGCGCCGGTGCTGGGCCAAGTATCTCAAGGCTTGGGGCTGAATGCTTCACAGGCTGGCTTGCTGACCACCTTGCCGGTGCTCTGCCTGGGCCTGTTTGCTCCCTTGGCGCCGTTGCTGGCGCGGCGCTTTGGCAGCGAGCGGGTGATTCTTGGCATCCTCCTCACCCTGGCACTTGGCCTCGTGGTACGAAGTACCTTTGGGGCAATCGGGGTGTTCCTCGGCAGCCTGATGGCGGGGGCCAGCATCGGCATTATCGGCGTATTGTTACCCGGTATCGTCAAGCGCGACTTTCCACAGCACGCTGGCACGCTGACCGGTGTATACACCATGGCGTTATGCCTGGGCGCGGCCATGGCCGCAGGTGCCACCGTACCTTTGGCCCAGCATTTCGACGGCAGCTGGGCACTGGGGTTGGGCTTCTGGGTGCTGCCGGCTTTGCTGGCCATGCTGGTGTGGCTGCCACAGGCCCGTCAGGGGCATGGCCTGCACAAGGTGGCCTATCGCGTGCGAGGCTTGTGGCGTGACCCACTGGCCTGGCAGGTGACCCTGTATATGGGCCTGCAGTCATCACTGGCTTACATCGTGTTCGGTTGGTTGCCATCGATCCTGATCGGCCGCGGCCTCACCCCGACCGAGGCAGGGTTGGTGCTGTCAGGGTCGGTAATCGTGCAGTTGATCAGTTCGCTCAGTGCCCCCTGGTTGGCCACCCGCGGCAAGGACCAGCGGCTGGCAATCGTGGTGGTCATGTCGGGCACGCTGGCGGGGCTGTTCGGTTGCCTGTATGCGCCACTTTCCGGACTGTGGGGGTGGGCCATTGTGCTGGGCCTGGGGCAGGGCGGTACCTTTGCCCTGGCGCTGACCTTGATCGTGCTGCGCTCGAAGGACGCCCACGTTGCGGCGAACTTGTCGAGCATGGCCCAAGGGGTGGGTTATACCCTGGCCTCGATGGGGCCTTTTGCGGTGGGGCTGGTGCATGACCTGACCGGCGGCTGGACGGCACTGGGTTGGATTTTTGCGGTGCTGGGCGTTGGCGCCGTGGTGTTCGGGCTGGGTGCCGGGCGGGCGCTGCATGTGCAGGTGACCTGCGAAAAAGTCTGAGGCCTGTTTTAGCAGTCCCGTCCTCGTGCCTGCCAAGAGGGCGGGACTGGCATAAGCCACCGGGGCAGATTATCGTGCAGTTTTCGAACCTAGGACGGACCAGCCCCCAATGAGCGATGCCAACCGCGCCCTGATCACCCGTTTCTACCAGGCTTTCCAGCGCCTGGATGCCGACGCCATGCTGGCCTGCTACAGCGACGATATCGTTTTCAGCGACCCGGTGTTCGGCACCCTGCGCGGCAAGGACGCAGGCGATATGTGGCGGATGCTCACCACCCGCGCCAAGAACTTCACCCTGACATTCGACAGCATACGCGCAGATGAGCACAGTGGCAGCGCGCACTGGGTGGCTACCTACCTGTTCAGCCAGACCGGCCGTGTTGTGGTCAACGATATCCAGGCACGCTTTGTCATTCGTGATGGGCTGATTTGCCAGCATGACGACACCTTTGACCTGTGGCGCTGGTCGCGGCAAGCGTTGGGTGTTCCTGGAATGCTGCTGGGGTGGTCGCCGCTGATGCAGAACAAGGTCCGCCTGCAGGCATTCAAGGGGTTGCGCGCATTCCAGCAGGCCCAGGGTGAGTGAAGTCGTCGAACCTGCCGTTGGTAAGCCCTGGTTTGTCTATCTGGTAAGGGCTGCCAATGGCTCGTTGTATTGCGGCATCAGCGATGACCCGCAGCGTCGGTTCGCCGCGCATCAGAAAGGGCAGGGCGCCCGCTATTTCAAGACCAGCCCGGCCCAGGCGCTGGTGTATGTGGAGCAGTGGCCGGACAAGAGCGCGGCCCTGCGCCAGGAGCGGTTGGTGAAACGGCTGCGCAAGTCGGCGAAGGAGGCACTGGTGGCCTCCTTTGGCGGCTTGGGCGAAATCAGTCCTTGCGCCGCTTCAGCTGATCCACCAAGGTTGTCGGCAGCCCCTTGATGATCAAGGTCCCCGCCGCTTCGTCATACTCCACCTTGTCCCCCAGCAGATGTGCCTCGAAGCTGATCGACAGCCCCTCGGCACGCCCGGTGAAACGGCGGAACTGGTTGAGGGTGCGTTTGTCAGCAGGAATTTCCGGCGACAGGCCGTAGTCCTTGTTGCGGATGTGGTCGTAGAACGCTTTGGGGCGGTCTTCGTCGATCAGGCTGGACAGCTCTTCGAGCGTCACCGGCTCGCCCAGCTTGGTCTGGGTGGTGGCGTACTCGACCAGGGTCTGGGTCTTTTCGCGGGCGGATTCTTCCGGCAGGTCTTCGCTTTCGACGAAATCGCTGAAGGCCTTGAGCAGGGTGCGGGTTTCGCCCGGGCCGTCGACGCCTTCCTGGCAGCCGATGAAGTCGCGGAAGTAATCCGATACCTTCTTGCCGTTCTTGCCCTTGATGAACGAAATATACTGCCTGGAGTTCTGGTTGTTCTTCCACTCCGACAGGTTGATGCGTGCTGCCAGGTGCAGCTGGCCAAGGTCGAGGTGACGGGAAGGGGTCACGTCGAGCTGGGCATTCACCGCCACGCCTTCGCTATGGTGCAGCAGGGCGATCGCCAGGTACTCGGTCATGCCTTGCTGATAGTGGGCAAACAGGATGTGGCCGCCGGTGGACAGGTTGGACTCTTCCATCAGCTTCTGCAGATGCTCGACAGCCACGCGGCTGAAGGCGGTGAAGTCTTTTTCTTCATCCAGGTACTGCTTCAGCCAGCCGCTCAGCGGGTAGGCGCCCGATTCGCCGTGGAAAAAGCCCCAGGCCTTGCCTTGCTTGGCGTTGTAGCTGTCATTGAGGTCGGCCAGGAGGTTTTCGATGGCATCGGAGGCAGCCAGTTCGGAGTCGCGAGCATGCAGTACGGCGGGGCTGCCATCGGGCTTTTTGTCGATCAGGTGAACGATGCAATGACGGATTGGCATGGAATTCTCGGCGAGCTGCAAAAGTTGCCAAGTTTAACCTAGACCTGAGGTGATGCAGTGGCCGTATGTTGGCAGATATGTCGGTTGTTCGTTTTTTGTTCAATTTTGTGTGTTTTCAGCTGAAACCCCCGAAAAACCTGCATTTAATCAAAGTGCGAAGCGGATATTTATCCATTCATGTGGTAGTTTTGCGCGGTCTTGCGCCCCTCGTGTGCGCATTGCTGGCAGCAAGCTTTCGTCGTGTCGAACCAAACGCCGATTTTCGTATCTACATACGCAATTGGCGCGGCCCTCCATTTCAAGGGGCTGGCCCGATAACGTCGTAGTCCGCTGCTTAACCATCGAATTTGATAGGGAAGGAACACCACCATGGCATTGACCAAAGACCAACTGATTGCCGACATCGCCGAATCGATCGCCGCGCCAAAAGCCACCGCCAAGAACGCTCTGGAGCAACTGGGCCAGATCGTTGCTGACCAACTGGAAAACGGCGCTGAAATCACTCTGCCAGGCATCGGCAAGCTGAAAGTCTCCGAGCGTCCTGCCCGTACCGGCCGCAACCCTTCGACTGGCGCTGCCATCGAAATCGCTGCCAAGAAAGTCGTCAAGTTCGTTCCAGCCAAAGTGCTGACCGACGCCATCAACAAGTAATTGTTGCTTTGACGAAACCGCGCCCGGCTTGCCCGGGCGCGGTTTTTTTCATGCCTGTGATTTACGCTGGGCGTGCCAGGCCTGGCGTGCGGCGTCGTCAAGGAAGCTCCAGGCGACCATGCGGCTCTGTTTCTGCCCCTGGCCCATCTCAATGATGCGTACGGCCTTGGCGCCGGACTTCTTCAACGCGGCTTCGATGCCCGGCAGGTTGCTGGCCTTGGACACCAGGCTGGTGAACCAAAGTACCCGTTCGGCGTACTGTACGCTTTCGCCGATCAGCTGGGTGACAAAGCGGATTTCGCCACCCTCGCACCACAGTTCATTGTTCTGGCCACCGAAGTTCAGCACGGGCAGCTTGCGTTTGGGATCCTGTTTGCCGAGGTTCTTCCATTTGCGCTGGCTGCCGCGGGTGGCTTCGTCGCGTGAGGCATGGAAGGGCGGGTTGCACAGGGTCAGGTCGAAGCGTTCGCCCTCCTGCAGCAGGCCGCTGAGGATGTGCGCTCGGTTGGCCTGCTGGCGCAGGGTAATGGCTTTGCCCAGGCCATTGGCCTGGACGATAGCCTTGGCCGAGGCCAGCGCCACCGGGTCGATGTCCGAGCCGAGGAAGCGCCAGCGGTAGTCACTGTAGCCCAGCAGTGGATAGATGCAGTTGGCCCCCACGCCGATGTCCAGCGCGCGCACTTGGGCACCCCTTGGGACGTCGCCGGCATTGTCATCGGCCAACAGATCGGCTGCTACGTGGATGTAGTCGGCACGGCCAGGAATGGGCGGGCACAGGTAATCGGCTGGGATGTCCCAGTGCTGGATGCCGTACTGGGCCTTGAGCAGTGCACGGTTGAACACGCGGACGGCTTCGGGGTTGGCAAAGTCGATGCTGGGCTTGCCGTGGGGGTTGGTGATGGTGAAACGGGCCAGATCAGGGTGGGCCTTGATCAGGCTGGGGAAGTCGTAGCGACCCTGGTGGCGGTTGCGCGGGTGCAGGGTGGGTTTGTTCGGGGTCATGGCAGTGTCCAGCCCTATACGAGCGGTGGCTTGAAGACCCTGGGGCTGCTACGCAGCCCTTTCGCGACACAAGGCCGCTCCCACAGGGTGGTGGCGCCTTGAAGGTTGGCGCCGTCCTGTGGGAGCGGCCTTGTGTCGCGAAAGGGCCGTGCAGCGGCCCCAACGGTCTCTCTAGTGATTACAGCGCTGCAATCCGCGCATGCTGCTCGGTGAAGTTGGCCAGGGCCTGTTCGGACTCGGCCAGCTTGGCGCGTTCCTTCTCGATCACCGCAGGCGGGGCCTTGTCGACGAAGGCTGCGTTGGACAGCTTGCCGCCAACACGTTGCACTTCACCTTGCAGACGCTGGATTTCCTTGTTCAGGCGCGCCAGCTCGGCATCCTTGTCGATCAGCCCGGCCATTGGCACCAGCACTTGCAGGTCACCCACCAGGGCGGTAGCGGACAGCGGCGCTTCGTCGGCATCACCCAGTACGGTGAACGACTCGACCTTGGCCAGCTTCTTCAGCAGCGCTTCGTTTTCCTGCAGTCGGCGCTGGTCGTCGGCATTGGCGTTCTTCAGGAACAGCGGCAGTGGCTTGCCGGGGCCGATGTTCATTTCGGCGCGGATATTGCGCAGGCCGACCATCAACTCTTTCAGCCACTCGATGTCGCCTTCGGCAGCGGCGTCAATGCGCGCTTCGTTGGCCACTGGCCATGGCTGCAGCATGATGGTCTTGCCGTCGATGCCGGCCAGCGGCGCGATGCGCTGCCAGATTTCTTCGGTGATGAACGGCATGAACGGATGCGCAAGACGCAGTGCCACTTCCAGTACGCGCACCAGGGTGCAGCGGGTGCCGCGGGCGCGCTCTACCGGGGCGTTTTCGTCCCACAGTACCGGTTTGGACAGCTCCAGGTACCAGTCGCAGTACTGGTTCCAGATGAACTCGTACAGCGCCTGGCTGGCCAGGTCGAAGCGGAACTGCTCCAGCTGGCGGGTTACTTCGGCTTCGGTACGCTGAAGCTGCGAGATGATCCAGCGGTCGGCCAGCGACAGCTCGTAGGCTTCGCCGTTCTGGCCGCAGTCTTCGCCCTTGTCCAGCACGTAGCGGGCAGCGTTCCAGATCTTGTTGCAGAAGTTGCGGTAGCCTTCGACGCGGCCCATGTCGAACTTGATGTCGCGGCCTGTCGAGGCCAGCGAGCAGAAGGTGAAGCGCAGGGCGTCGGTGCCGTAGCTGGCAATACCTTCGGGGAACTCGGCCTTGGTCTGCTTGGCGATCTTCTCGGCAAGCTTGGGCTGCATCATGCCGCTGGTGCGTTTTTCCAGCAGGGCGTCGAGGGTGATGCCGTCGACGATGTCCAGCGGGTCCAGCACGTTGCCCTTGGACTTGGACATCTTCTGGCCTTGGCCATCACGTACCAGGCCGTGCACGTACACGGTCTTGAACGGTACCTGCGGGGTGCCGTCTTCGTTCTTGATCAGGTGCATGGTCAGCATGATCATGCGCGCAACCCAGAAGAAGATGATGTCGAAGCCAGTCACCAGCACGTCGGTGGAGTGGAACTTCTTGAGGAATTCGGTCTGTTCCGGCCAGCCCAGGGTGGAGAATGTCCACAGGCCCGAGCTGAACCAGGTGTCGAGTACGTCGTCATCCTGACGCAGGACCACGTCGGCGCCCAGCTTGTGCTTGGTGCGCACTTCTTCCTCGTTGCGGCCAACGTAGACCTGGCCGGCCTCGTCGTACCACGCAGGAATGCGATGGCCCCACCACAGCTGGCGGCTGATGCACCAGTCCTGGATATCGCGCATCCAGGAGAAGTACATGTTCTCGTATTGCTTGGGCACGAACTGGATGCGGCCATCTTCCACGGCGGCGATGGCAGGCTCTGCCAGCGGCTTGGTGGAAACGTACCACTGGTCGGTCAGCCACGGCTCGATGACCGTGCCGGAGCGGTCGCCTTTCGGCACTTTCAGGGCGTGGTCGTCGATGCTGACCAGCAGGCCCTGGGCGTCCAGGTCGGCGACGATCTGCTTGCGCGCGACAAAGCGGTCAAGGTTGGCGTACTGGGCCGGCAGCTGGGTGTCGACCTGCTCGTTAACGCTGCCGTCGAGGTTGAAGGCCTGGGCGCTGGCCAGCACGAAGGCGTTCTTGTCGAAGATGTTCAGCAGCGGCAGGTTGTGACGCTTGCCGACTTCATAGTCGTTGAAGTCGTGGGCCGGGGTGATCTTCACGCAACCGGTACCGAACTCGGGGTCGCAGTAGTCATCGGCGATGATCGGGATGCGGCGGCCGACCAACGGCAGTTCGACGAATTTGCCGATCAGTGCCTGATAGCGTTCGTCGTTCGGGTTGACGGCCACGGCAGCGTCACCCAGCAGGGTTTCCGGACGCGTGGTGGCAACTACCAGGTAGTCCTGGCCTTCGGCGGTCTTGGCACCGTCGGCCAGCGGGTAGCGCAGGTTCCACAGGTGGCCTTTCTCGTCGTGGTTTTCCACTTCGAGGTCGGAGATGGCTGTGTGCAGCTTGGTATCCCAGTTGACCAGGCGCTTGCCGCGGTAGATAAGGCCGTCTTCATGCAGGCGCACGAACGCTTCTTTTACCGCTTCGGAGAGGCCGTCGTCCATGGTGAAGCGCTCGCGGCTCCAGTCAACCGACGAGCCCAGGCGGCGAATCTGGCGGCTGATGTTGCCACCGGACTGATCCTTCCATTCCCAGACTTTTTCCAGGAACTTTTCGCGGCCCAGGTCATGACGGTTCTGGCCTTTGGCTTCAAGTTGGCGCTCGACCAGCATCTGCGTGGCGATACCCGCGTGATCGGTGCCTGGCTGCCACAGGGTGTCGCGGCCTTGCATGCGGCGGAAACGGATCAGGGCGTCCATGATCGCGTTGTTGAACCCGTGGCCCATGTGCAGGCTGCCGGTTACGTTCGGCGGCGGGATCATGATGGTGTAGGACTCGCCTGCACCTTGTGGAGCGAAATAGTTCTCGGACTCCCAGGTGTTGTACCAGGAAGTTTCGATTGCGTGCGGCTGGTAGGTCTTATCCATGCGCGGCGGGACCCTGTGCATTTATTCGGGAAAGCCGGGAAGTATAACCAAGCTGGGGGCCGCAGGCGACAAGCTGCTGACAACTGTCGGAACAGTGTCGCCTGCGTCGCGGGCAAAGCGCAGGCTTCGAACCTGTGGGAGCGGGCGCGCCCGCGAAGCAGGCGACACCGTTGCCGGTTCTACTCGGAACGCTTGATCAGCCGCTCGATCCGCGCATCCAGCCGGCGCTTGATTTCGTTCTCGATATGCGGGGTAAAGTCGTTGATCACGTCCTGCATGATCATCTGCGCTGCGGCGCGCAGCTCGCTTTCCAGGTGCAGCAGGGTGTCCTGGCGGCGGGTCTGCGGGTCGTCCTCGGGTTCGGCAGCTACCGGTTCGGCGAGCGCCGCGGGGTCGCTGGCGGCTTCGTCCAGCAGCAACGGAATCTGCTCTACCGTCTCGGTGAGCAGTGGCGGTTGCAGGTCGGCGTCGCCAAGCAGCTGACGGATCGACTCGAGGTCATCGAGCAGATGGGCGGAATCGGGCAAAGGGGAGGGCTTGTCCATCGTCGTCAAAGTCGCTGTAAGCGGTGGTCTTGCAGAGCATAGCCCTGTTCGCGGTAGAAACGGAATCGCTCACGGGCTGATTGGCGGATAGCCGGCTCTTCAACAACGATTTCGGCCACCCGCTCGAACTGCCCGACAAAGCCCGGCACGCTGGCGCCGAGGTTGATCAGCAGACCGTGGTGCTCGCCGGCGTTGTCAGCCAGGCCCAGAACCACGTCAGCATCGGCATGCACCTCGGCGAGGTCGTGGGGCACGAAGGCCTCGCCCTTGAAGCGCCACAGGCGTTGGTCCAGTTCACTGCGCTGTTCGGCATCCTGGCAGTGCAGATAGACCCGGTGGCCGAGGCGCCAGGCCTTCTCGCACAGCTTGCAGGCGAAATCGAGCCGCGCCGACAGCGAGTCGGTGGGCAGAATGTAGAAGTCGACTTTGCTCATGGTGGGAATCGCCGGCCGGTGGCGCGCAAGGCACCACCGGCTTCACGGCTTCAGGCGCCAGCGCGGTCCAGCAGGTACTGGGTCAGCAGAGGTACCGGGCGGCCAGTGGCGCCTTTGTCCTTGCCGCCACTGACCCAGGCGGTACCGGCAATGTCCATGTGCGCCCAGTTGTAGGCTTTTGCGAAGCGCGACAGGAAGCAACCCGCGGTGATCGTACCGGCCTTCGGCCCACCGATGTTGCCCATGTCGGCGAACGGGCTGTCCAGTTGCTCCTGGTATTCCTCGAACAGCGGCAACTGCCAGGCACGGTCGTCGGCGCGCTTGCCGGCATCGAGCAACTGCCCGACCAGGTCGTCGTTATTGCCCATCAGGCCGGAGGTGTGGCTGCCCAGGGCGACGATGCAGGCGCCGGTCAGGGTGGCGATGTCGATGACCGCCTGCGGCTTGAAGCGCTCGGCGTAGGTCAGGGTGTCGCACAGCACCAGACGGCCTTCAGCGTCGGTGTTGAGGATTTCCACGGTCTGGCCGCTCATGGTGGTGACGATGTCACCTGGGCGGGTGGCACCGCCGCTTGGCATGTTCTCGGCGCAGGCCAGCAGGCACACCAGGTTGATCGGCAGTTGCAGCTCGAGCACTGCACGCAGGGTGCCGAACACGCTGGCGGCGCCGCACATGTCGTACTTCATTTCATCCATGCCGGCGCCTGGCTTGAGGCTGATGCCGCCGGTGTCGAAGGTAATGCCTTTACCCACCAGCACGAATGGCTTGTCGGCCTTTTTGCCGCCCTGGTAATTGAGCACGATCAGGCGTGGCGGCTGGTCGCTGCCCTGGCCCACGGCGTAGAACGCGCCCATGCCCAGGTCCTTGATCTTTTTCTCGTCCAGCACTTCAACCTTGAGGGCCTTGTGCGCCTTGCCCAGCTCCTTGGCCTGTTCGGCCAGGTAGCTTGGGTGGCAAAGGTTGGGCGGCAGGTTGCCGAGGTCGCGGGTGAAGGCCATGCCGCTGGCGATGGCGCTGGCATGCTTGATCGCACGCTCGACTTCGGCCTGGCCGGCTTTGTCGGCCAGCAGGGTGACCTTTTTCAGCGCGCGCGGCTCTGCTTTCTGGCTCTTGAAACGGTCGAACACATATTCGCCGTCCAGCAGGGTTTCGGCCAGCAGGCGGTACTTGCCGTAATGGGCGTCGCGGTTGCTGACCGCGATATCGTCCAGGGCCAGTACTGCGTCAGCGCCGTTCAGGCCCTTGAGCACGCCAGCGACACTGGCCACCAGTTTGCGCCAGGCGCGGTCGCCCAGGGCTTCTTCCTTGCCGCTGCCCACCAGCAGCACGCGCTCGGCCTTCAGGCCCGGAAGGTTCTGTAGCAGCAGGGTCTGGCCCGGCTTGCCGGCCAGGTCGCCGCGCTTGAGCACGGCGCTGATGGCGCCTTCGCAGGCCTGGTCGACAGCCTGGGCAACAGCGCCGAGCTTGCGGTTTTCACCTACCGGAAGGACCAGTGTGGCGGTTTTTACGGATGCAGCAGCTACGCTTTTTACAACCAGTTCCATGTCAGGATCCCCGAATGATCGATACGTATGGCGCTGTGTGTTCCAGCGCTCTGGACGGGCCTGGCCGCGTCGTCGCGCACCAGCGGAAAAGCTGCCAGTTTGAGCCTGTGGCAAGCGTGCTGACAACCCCGATGTGCGCCTTCGTACGCGGCCAAGTGACAGGGGCGGTCAATCACAGGATAATGCGCGCACTTTACATGGAGGTTCGCCTTTGGCGAACCGGCATTGGTCTTGGATGTACTAAGTCATTGTTTGGCGCCATTGCATGGCAGTCCGCCCTGACAACCCAGGAGTGTCTGGTTTGATCGTCTTTCGTTATCTGTCCCGCGAGGTCCTGGTCACCTTGAGCGCCGTCAGCGCTGTGCTGTTGGTGATCATCATGAGCGGGCGCTTCATCAAGTACCTGGCCCAGGCTGCCCAGGGCGTGCTCGACCCGGGCGTGTTGTTCCTGATCATGGGCTTCCGCTTGCCAGGCTTCCTGCAACTGATCCTGCCTCTGGGGCTGTTCCTCGGCATCCTCCTGGCTTACGGGCGCCTGTACCTGGAAAGCGAGATGACCGTGCTGTCGGCCACAGGCATGAGCCAGCAGCGCCTGCTGGGCATGACCATGGCGCCGGCTGCCCTGGTTGCCCTGCTGGTGGCCTGGCTGAGCCTGAGCCTGGCCCCCCTGGGCGTTGCCCAGGTGCAGCAGATCATCAGCCAGCAGGATGCCCTGACCGAGTTCGACACCTTGGTGCCGGGCCGCTTCCAGACCTTGCGTGATGGCTCGCGGGTAACCTATACCGAGCAACTGTCGGATGACCGCATCAATCTGGGCGGGGTGTTCATCTCCGAGAAGCGCTTCAACCAGGACAAGACCAAGGACCGCGCCCCCTCGGTGCTGGTCGCCGAGAAAGGCCACCAGGAAATCCAGGCCGACGGCAACCGCTACCTGGTGCTGGAAAACGGTTACCGCTACGACGGCAACCCGGGCCAGGCCGACTACCGCGCCATCAAGTACGACACCTACGGCGTGCTGCTGCCCAAGCCGGAAGTCGCCGAGGAAGTGACCGAGCGCGAAGCGCTTCCCACCTCCGAACTGATCGGCAAGGAGGGCCTGCGTGAGCGCGCCGAGCTGCAATGGCGGTTGTCGCTGCCGATCCTGGTGTTCGTCGTCACCCTGCTGGCGGTGCCACTGTCGCGGGTCAACCCGCGCCAGGGCCGCTTCCTCAAGCTGCTGCCGGCAATTCTTCTGTACATGGCCTACCTGACAATGCTGATTTCCGTACGCGGCGCCCTCGAGAAGGGCAAACTGCCGATCGCCCTGGGCATGTGGTGGGTCCACGGCCTGTTCCTGCTGATCGGCCTTGGCCTGATGTACTGGGAGCCGCTGCGCCTCAAACGTGCCGCCCGCCGTGCGGAGGTGGCCCATGGCTAAGCTCGATCGCTACATCGGCCAGAGCGTGCTGCTGGCCATCCTGGCCGTGCTGGGGATCATCCTCGGCCTGGCTTCGCTTTTCGCCTTCATCGATGAAATGGGCGACCTGAGTGACACCTACACGGTGATGGAAGCGGGCAACTTTGTCCTGCTTACCGCACCTCGGCGGCTGTATGAAATGCTGCCAATGGCCGCCCTGATCGGTTGCCTGATCGGCCTGGGCAGTCTGGCCAGCAGCAGCGAGCTGACCATCATGCGTGCGGCAGGCGTGTCCATCGGCCGTATCGTCTGGGCGGTGATGAAGCCGATGCTGGTGCTGATGCTGGTGGGGCTGCTGATTGGCGAATATGTGGCACCGGTGACCGAGAACAAGGCCCAGGCCGACCGTTCCCTGGCCCAGGGTGGTGGTGAAGCACAAAGCTCCAAACGTGGCATGTGGCACCGCCAGGGCGAGGAGTACGTGCACATCAACGCCGTACAGCCCGATGGCCTGCTGCTGGGCGTGACCCGCTACCGCTTCGACAGCGAGCGCAAGATTGTCACCTCGAGCTTTGCCCGCCGTGCGCAGTACCAGAACGACCACTGGCTGCTCGCCGATGTGCGTACCACCTACTTCCGTGGCGACCACACCGAGGTGGTCAACGCGCCGGAGGAGCGCTGGGATGTTTCGCTTACGCCAGAACTGCTCAATACTGTGATCCTCGCGCCAGAGTCGCTTTCGATTACCGGGTTGTGGGATTACATCCACTACTTGTCTGATCAGGGCCTGAACAACTCCCGCTACTGGCTGGCGTTCTGGACCAAGGTGCTGCAGCCGATGGTAACGGCGGCCCTGGTGCTGATGGCGATCTCGTTCATCTTTGGCCCGCTGCGTTCGGTAACCCTTGGTCAGCGCGTGTTCACGGGTGTACTGGTGGGCTTCGTGTTTCGCATTGGCCAGGACCTGCTTGGGCCTTCGAGCCAGGTATTTGGCTTCCCGCCGCTGCTGGCGGTGGTGATACCGGCGGGCATCTGTGCCTTGGCCGGTGTGTGGTTGTTGCGCCGGGCAGGGTAATAGCCTGAGCTGCACAAGAAAGCCGACCGCAGGGTCGGCTTTTTCGTGGGTGTTGATCTGGCCAGGCCCGTTCGCGGGTAAACCCGCGCCTACAGGTACCACGCAGGCATCAGGAAAGGGCCCGAAGGCAACTCCAATCCTCTGGCTTATTTCTTCTGCTTCGGCACCCGCACCAGCTGGCTTTCCGAATAAATGTCATGCCAACCGCGCTTGCGCTTGTCGATCAGCACCCAGAAAAAACCCAGCCCCAGGCACAGCCACGAGGCGATCGACACGACGAACCGCAACAGCGCCTGCCACAGGCTGATGGCCGAGCCATCGGCATTCTGCACCCGAACGCCCCATACCTGCATACCCAGCGTCTGCCCGCCGTGGGTCCAGAACTTGGCAAAGAAGCCGAACAGGGCAAACAGCAATACCGTAGACAGCAATGGGTCGCCATCCAGTGCGCCGGCCTCGGTCAGCTCGCGCATGCGTGCTTCGCCGATGATCGACATCTGAATCATCTTGTAGGCGCCGGCGGTCACGATCAGCAGTGCGGTGCACAGTAAGAAGTCATAGAACATCGCTGCCAGGCGCCGGCCCAGGCCGACCGGTGGAAAATCCCCCTGGGGAGTGAGTAGAGGCTTGGACATGCAGGACGCTCCAAAAGACGAGCCCACTATTCTACGGGCAAAAAAAAGCCCCTGCACTTGGCAGGGGCTTTTCAAAGTCTGGCGCTGGATCAGACAGGTTGAACCTTGTCAGCCTGCATGCCTTTCTGGCCTTGGACTGCTTCGAAGGTGACTTGCTGGCCTTCTTTCAGGCTCTTGAAGCCGTTGCCTTCGATAGCGCGGAAGTGAACGAAGAGATCCGGACCGCTTTCTGGGGTGATGAAGCCGTAACCTTTTTCGTCATTGAACCACTTGACGGTACCCTTCTGACGCTCAGCCATTGTCTTATTTCCTATGAAACTTAAATTTTGATGACAGTTACTTTCGCACTTTTTTGTAAGCGAAAGATTACTGGGCTGGGTTGCAGGAAGTAAGAGACGTCGAACGGGTTGTAGCAAATCTCGGCTACTGGCCCAGGTCACGAACTGTTGCGACCCATGCAAACACAGTGCAGTGACTCTACGCCAACTCCCGAGCGAAAAACAAGCCCTTGGTCGTATGGAAAACTGGCGGCTTGCCGATAACCGACCGATTTGTCGGAAACGGCATGGCGCCTGGCCTGGCGCCATGTTCAAAAGTTATTGGGCAGGTTCGAAAACGAATATGTCTATGCTGCCAAAAACCTTCACAAAGCCGTTTCAGCCACGGTAGTAACGTGGTGTCACGAAAGGCATTTTACTGACTTTCAAGGCCACCTTCTTTCCACGCACCACGGCAAACAGTGCGGTGTCGAGTGCAGCATGTTCACTATCGATATAACCCATGGCGACAGGGGCAGCGAGTGTCGGGCCAAAGCCCCCGCTGCACACTTTACCCACCGGTTTATCGTTTGCGTCGACAATGTCCGCACCTTCACGAACAGGCGTACGCTCCTGCGGCAACAGGCCGACACGTTTGCGCGCAACACCATCGCGCACGTGGGCGAAGATCGCCTCGGCACCCGGGAAGCCGGCAGCACGTGCACCGTCGGCACGGCGCACCTTGGAAATTGCCCACAGCAGGCTGGCTTCGACCGGCGTAGTCTCGCTGTTCATGTCGTGGCCATACAGGCACAGGCCAGCTTCCAGGCGCAGCGAGTCGCGTGCGCCCAAGCCGATCGGCTGTACTTCCGGCTCGGCCAGCAGGCGGCGGGCCAAGGCGTCGGCAGCGTTGACCGGTACCGAGATCTCGTAGCCGTCTTCGCCGGTGTAGCCCGAGCGGCTTACGAAGCAGTCCACACCCAGCAGTTTTACCCGGCGGAACTGCATGAAGGTCATGCCGGCCACTTCTGGAGCCAGTCGTTCCAGCACCTTGACTGCAGCCGGGCCTTGCAGGGCGAGCAGGGCACGCTCCTCGAACAGCGGCTGCACCTCGCAACGGCTGCCGATGTGGGTTTGCAGGTGAGCCAGGTCCTGCTCCTTGCAGGCGGCGTTGACGACCAGGAACAGGGTGTCCTCGCCCAGGTTGGCAACCATCAGGTCGTCGAGAATGCCGCCTTGCTCATTGGTGAACATGGCATAGCGCTGCATGCCCACCGGCAGGTCGATGATGTCCACCGGTACCAGGCTTTCCAGCGCCTTGGCGGCGTCAGCGCCACGCAGAATGATCTGGCCCATGTGCGAGACGTCGAACAGGCCGGCCTGCTCGCGGGTGTGCAGGTGTTCCTTGAGCACGCCCAGCGGGTACTGCACCGGCATGTCGTAGCCGGCGAACGGCACCATGCGTGCACCCAGTTCCAGATGTAGGGCATGCAGTGGGGTCTTGAGCAGTGTTTCGGACATCGATGACTCCTTGCTGTCATTGTCGGGTCAACATTCGATGATGTTGACGGCCAGGCCGCCACGGGCGGTCTCTTTGTATTTGCTTTTCATGTCGGCGCCGGTCTGGCGCATGGTGCGGATGACCTTGTCCAGCGACACGTAGTGCTGCCCGTCGCCGCGCAGGGCCATGCGTACCGCGTTGATGGCCTTCACCGAGCCCATCGCATTGCGCTCGATACAGGGCACCTGTACGAGGCCGCCGATCGGGTCGCAGGTCAGGCCCAGGTTGTGTTCCATGCCTATTTCGGCGGCGTTCTCCACCTGCTGCACGCTGCCGCCCATCACTTCGCACAGCGCCCCGGCGGCCATCGAGCAGGCGACGCCGACCTCGCCCTGGCAGCCCACTTCGGCGCCGGAGATGGAGGCGTTTTCCTTGTACAGGATGCCGATGGCTGCGGCGGTGAGCAGAAAGCGCACCACCCCGTCCTCGCTGGCCCCCGGGACGAAGCGCATGTAGTAGTGAAGGACTGCCGGGACGATGCCCGCTGCGCCGTTGGTAGGGGCGGTGACCACACGACCGCCGTAGGCGTTTTCCTCGTTCACCGCCAAGGCGTAGAGGTTGACCCAGTCGAGCACAGACAGGGCGTCACGCAGGCTGGCTTCCGGGTGGCCGCTCAGTTGGCGGTACAGGGCCGGCGCGCGGCGTTTGACCTTGAGCCCTCCCGGTAATATGCCCTCATGCTGGCAACCTGCCGCGACGCAATCTTGCATCACCTGCCAGATGCGCAGCAGCCCGGCCCGGGTTTCTGCTTCTGGGCGCCAGGCGGACTCGTTGGCCAGCATCACCTGGCTCACCGACAGGTCATGCGCGGTGCAGTGGCCGAGGAGCGCCTTGGCGGTCTTGAACGGATAGGCCAGCACCGTGGTGTCTTCGACGATGCGGTCATGGCCGGCAGCGTCCTCGTCGACCACGAAACCACCGCCTACCGAGTAATACTCGCGGCTTCGGATTTGCAGGCCTGCGTCGTCGAAGGCGCGAAATATCATGCCGTTGGGGTGGTAGTCCAACGGCTTGCGGATCATCGCCAGGTGCTGCTTTTCGATGAACGCAATGCTGTGTTCGCCCAGCAGGTTGATGCGTCCGCTGTCGCGGATGACCTGCAGGCGGGCGGGAATGCTGTCGGTGTCGATAATGTCCGGGTGTTCGCCTTCAAGGCCCAGCAGCACGGCTTTGTCACTGCCGTGGCCTTTGCCTGTGGCGCCCAGTGAGCCATACAGCTCGGCTTTGACGCTGGCGGTGCGGGCCAGCAGGCCGTCACGGCGCAGCCCTTCGGCAAACCGCGCAGCGGCGCGCATCGGGCCGACCGTGTGGGAGCTGGAGGGGCCGATGCCGATCTTGAACAGGTCGAAGACGCTCAGTGACATGTGGACCTCCTGCCAGGTTGTTGGGTGGACATTGAGCCCTGTAGGCGCGGGTTTACCCGCGAATGCGGCGATATAGCCACCATCGCATTCGCGGGTAGACCCGCGCCTACACAGAGCCCGCCACCCAAGCCAGGTGGCGGGGAGGGGCTATCAGGCGTCCTGATAGCTCTCGATCGACGGACAGGCGCACACCAGGTTGCGGTCGCCGAACACGTTGTCGACGCGGCCGACCGGCGGCCAGTACTTGCCTTCCACCAGGCTCGCCAGGGGGTATACCGCCTGCTCGCGGCTGTAGCCATGGGTCCATTCGCCAACCAGCTCAGCCGCAGTGTGCGGTGCGTTTTTCAGCGGGTTGTCGTCCTTGTCCAGGCTACCGTCCTCCACCGCGCGGATTTCTTCGCGGATCTGGATCATTGCGTTGCAGAAGCGGTCCAGTTCTTCTTTGGACTCGCTTTCGGTCGGTTCGATCATCAGCGTGCCAGCCACCGGGAAGGACATGGTCGGGGCGTGGAAGCCGAAGTCGATCAACCGCTTGGCCACGTCGTCGACACTGATGCCGCTGGTGTCCTTCAGTGGGCGCAGGTCGAGAATGCACTCGTGAGCCACCAGGCCGTTACCGCCGGTATACAGAACAGGATAGTGCTCTTCCAGGCGGCGGGCGATGTAGTTGGCGTTGAGGATTGCCATCTGCGAGGCACGTTTGAGGCCGGCACCGCCCATCATGCGGATATACATCCATGTGATTGGCAGGATGCTGGCGCTACCGAACGGCGCAGCGCATACCGCGCCCTGGGTGTTTTCCAGCTGTGCATGGCCTGGCAGGAACGGCGCCAGGTGCGACTTGACGCCAATCGGGCCAACACCCGGGCCACCACCACCGTGCGGGATGCAGAAGGTCTTGTGCAGGTTCAGGTGGGAAACGTCGCCGCCGAACTTGCCTGGCGCGCACAGTCCGACCATGGCGTTCATGTTGGCGCCATCGATGTACACCTGGCCGCCGTTGTCGTGGATGATCGCGCAGATTTCGCCGATCGCTTCCTCGAACACGCCGTGGGTCGACGGGTAGGTGATCATGATTGCGGCCAGGCGCTCGCGGTGCTCGATGGCTTTGGCGCGCAGGTCCTCGACATCGACGTTGCCACGGGCGTCACAGGCGGTAACCACGACACGCATGCCAGCCATGTGTGCGGTGGCCGGGTTGGTGCCATGGGCCGACGACGGGATCAGGCAGATATCGCGATGGCCTTCACCACGGCTGCGGTGGTAGGCGCGGATCGCCAACAGCCCGGCGTATTCGCCCTGCGAGCCGGCGTTGGGCTGCAGCGACACGGCATCATAGCCAGTGGCCGCGCACAGCATGGCCTCCAGTTCGGTGGTCATCTGCAGGTAGCCCTGGCTCTGCTCGGCCGGAGCGAACGGGTGCAGGTTGCCGAACTCGGCCCAGGTGACCGGGATCATTTCGCTGGCGGCGTTCAGCTTCATGGTGCAGGAGCCCAGCGGGATCATGCTGCGGTCCAGCGCCAGGTCCTTGTCGGCCAGGCGGCGCAGGTAGCGCATCAGCTCGGTTTCGCTGTGGTAGCGGTTGAACACCGGGTGTTCGAGGATGGCCGACTGGCGCAGCAGGGCGGCAGGCAGCAGGGAACCGGTGCTGGCGGCCAGTGCGGTGAAATCAGGCTGTGCCTGCTCGCCACCCAACAGCTGCCACAGCGACTCGACGTCAGCCTGAGTGCTGGTTTCGTCCAGGGACAGGCCCACATGGGCGGCATCGATCTGGCGCAGGTTGATGCCCTGGGCGCGTGCCTTGTCATGCAGGCTGGCGGTGGCAGTGCCGGTGGCCAGGGTCAGGGTATCGAAGGCGCTGGCGCCCACCACTTGTACGCCCAGCGCCTTCAGGCCGGCGGCGAGGATCGCGGTCAGGGCGTGGGTGCGCTCGGCAATGCGCTTGAGGCCGGCAGGGCCGTGGTACACGGCGAACATGCTGGCGATGTTGGCCAGCAGCACCTGGGCGGTGCAGATGTTGCTGGTGGCCTTTTCGCGGCGGATGTGCTGCTCGCGGGTCTGCATGGCCAGACGCAGGGCGGTTTTGCCGAAGCGGTCGATCGACACGCCGACCAGGCGGCCAGGCATGTCGCGCTTGAACGCGTCGCGGGTGGCGAAGTAAGCCGCGTGCGGGCCACCGAAGCCCAGTGGCACGCCGAAGCGCTGGGCGCTGCCGATGGCCACGTCGGCGTCGAATTCGCCCGGTGGGGTCAGCAGGGTCAGGGCCAGCAGGTCTGCCGCTACGGCGACCAGGGCGTTGGCCGCGTGGAAGCGCTGCACGACCTCGCGGTAGTCGAACACTTCACCGTTGCTGGCAGGGTATTGCAGCAGGGCGCCGAAGAAGGCGCTGACATCGCCCAGCTCGCGCTCGTCGCCAACCACAACCTCGATACCCAGCGGCTCGGCACGGGTGCGCAGCACGTCGAGGGTTTGCGGGTGACAGTGCACGGAGGCGAAGAAGGCATGGCTGGACTTGTTCTTCGACAGGCGCTTGCAGAAGGTCATGGCCTCGGCCGCAGCAGTGGCTTCGTCGAGCAAGGAGGCGTTGGCGATCGGCAGGCCGGTGAGGTCGCTGATCAGGGTCTGGAAGTTCAGCAGCGCTTCCAGGCGGCCTTGGGAAATTTCTGGCTGATACGGGGTGTAGGCGGTGTACCAGGCCGGGTTTTCCAGCAGGTTGCGCAGGATCGGTGCCGGAGTGTGGGTGTTGTAGTAGCCCTGGCCGATGTAGCTTTTGAACAGCTGGTTCTTGCTGGCGATGGCCTTGAGTGCGGCGAGTGCGTCGGCCTCGCTCTGGCCGTCGTGCGAGCCAAGCACGCTGGTGCCTTTGATGCTGTCGGGGATGACCGCAGCGGTCATGGCGTCCAGCGAGTCGAAGCCCAGTGCAGTGAGCATGGCCTGTTCGTCAGCGGCGCGCGGGCCTATGTGACGGGCGATGAATTCGTTGGCGGTGCCGAGGTTGATGGTCATGGCGGGATTCCTCAGGCGTCGTCGTTGGCTTTGAGCAGGCGGTCGTAGGCGTCCTGGTCGAGCAGCGCGGTTACCGCTTCTACATCGGCAGGGATGAAGCGGAAGAACCAGCCTTCGCCCATCGGGTCTTCGTTGACCAGTTCCGGGCTGTCTTCGAGCTGGCCGTTGACCTCGACCACTTCACCCGTCAGTGGCATGTACACGCCGCTGGCGGCCTTGACCGATTCAACGGTGGACGCTTCGTTGCCTTTCTCATACTGCTGCAACTCTGGCAGTTGCACGAAAACCACGTCGCCAAGGGCATTCTGGGCGTAGGCGGTGATGCCCACGGTGACGCTGCCATCGGCTTCGACGCGCAGCCATTCGTGATCTTCAGTGAAACGCAACTCGCTCATGGGGAATCCTCGGGAAGCAGGGCGTTGGGGGCGCGGTGGCGCCGCGCTCTTAGGGTAGGATTCCCTTAGCAATAATGCGGCCAACCTATAAAACTTCTTATTTATCAATAGATTACGTAAATTGTCGGAGAAGCCGTATTTTTCGTGTGGAATGATATCGTTACAGGTGCCTATGGGAGGAAAAGGGTTTGAGCATCAAACCCTTGTGCACCCACGGCGAGGAGGGTGTGTATCGTTTTCGCTACGACGTAGCGAAAACGATACATGTGGTGCCTGGACAGCCGAGGTGCCAATGGCCTTCGGTCATCTCACTTTCAGCAGATGATCCAGCGAAAACGCGCCGGCACCTCGGGCAACCAGGAGCAGCAAGAGCCCTGCCCAGGTCAGGTGGGTGGGCCACGCATCGGGGTAGACGAACACTTCGATCACCAACGTCATGCCCAGCAGTGCCAGCGCCGATAGCCGGGTCATCAGCCCGAGCACCAGCAATAGCGGGAACAAGTGCTCAGCGTAGGCGGCCAGGTGCGCTGCAAGCCAGGGCGAGAGTAGAGGCACCGCGTACTCGGTGCGGAACAGCTCATAGGTGCCGGGTGTAAGGGTGAGGAAACCCTCCACTTTGGTGCGTCCGGAGAGAAAGAATATCGAGGCGATCCCGAACCGGGCGACCAGGCACAACAGGTCATCGCTCAAACGGCGCTCGAGGCTCTGTGCAACGTGGTTCCAGGCGCGCCGCAGGCTGCTGGCCGGAGGTGTGAAATCGGCACTAGCCATGGTGGTGTTCTCCTGTGAAGGCGAGTGAGCGAAAAGCCTGGGCCGTCATCAGGCGCCCGAGCATCTCGGTGAAATCCAGGTCGGTTTCAGCGTGTCGCGCCAGGTCCGAGGCCTGCATCAGCGACTGTCCGGCAGCACAGGCCTTGAGGAACGCATGGCCACCTTTTCCCAGTGGCTGGTGGCATACGCCATCAGCGGTGCCGACAAACAGCACCCCTTCGCCCACCCATGGCTGGTCATCGGGCCAGGCAACCTGCTCGCGGGCGCAGCGCCACAGGGTGTACACAGGGTGCGCTTCGCACCAGTACCAGCGAGCACTGGCACGGGGGTGCAAGCAACCGTGATCAAGATCGCTGGGGGTCATGCCTGCCAGTTCGACAAGGTTCAGGCACGTTTCGTACGGCGCACTGAAGGCTTCTGTCCAACGCAGGTCCAGGCGAGCGACTTCTGCCAGATACGGCACAGCGTGCTGTGACTGAATGTCTTCGAGGAAATCCGGGAAGGTCGCGCCGTAGCAGATCAACCGGGGATCGCTGGGGGGGAATTGCCGCGCATAGATTGCCGCGGTCTCATCCATCCAGGTGCGCCCGACGAGTGTGCACACGCTCGGAAAGTTTGCGCGCAGCGCATCCACGCAGCCGGCCAACACCGTGTTGCGATAAACCGCGAACGCCGCTTGTTCGGTCACGCCCGAAAGCTGGGGAGCGGGACGGGAATAGAGTGCCTCGATGAACGCTTGCTGGAACTGACCAAGGGAAAGGTTCATGGCAATACACCTGGGCAAGTCATGATCGACTGTGCAATGGACCGTTCAGCAAGCAGTTCGGTGAACGGGGGAAGCTTGTCGTCACGTTCAATGAGGGTCGGGCGCGGGCCTACACGGGAAACCAGTTTGCGGTACAGCGCCCATACAGGCTCGGCCACCTGCGCATCATGAGAGTCGATCAACAGGCTGCCTTGGTCATCGTTGCTGTGCCCGGCCAGATGAACTTCTGTGATGGCTTGCGCTGGAAAGCGATCCAGGTAGGCAGTTGCCGAGAACCCCAGATTGTGAGCGCTCACGTAGACGTTGTTGATGTCCAGCAACAGACCACAACCGGTGCGACGTGTCAGTTCGCCAAGAAAGTCGATCTCGTCCCAGTCATGGCCCTGCAGCTGCAAATAATGACTGGGGTTTTCGATGGATATCCGCCGGCCCAAAACCTCCTGGCATCGCTGGATGTTTTCAGCGATGCGCTGCAGAGCTTCGTTGCTGCGCGGAAATGGCAGCAGGTCTGGATGGTAGTGCCCCTGCCAGGTTGACCAGGCCAGGTGCTCTGATACCAGTACCGGTTCGGTCTGATCGCACAGTGCGCGCAGACGCTGCAGATGGTCCTGATCGGGAGCCGCGTCAGCCGCAAGCGAAAGTGCCACACCATGCAATGAGACCGGGTGCCGCTCTGCGATTCGGTTCAGCCAGGCAAGGCGAGGGCCACCGACCATGTAGTTCTCCGGGTGAACTTCAAACCAGAGCCCTTCGAGATTGCACGCCAGCGCCTGGTCGTAGTGCTCGGCCTTCAGGCTGACTCCGGCGCCCATTCGTGCGTCTGTGTTCATGGTCGGTTTCCCCTGATCAAGACTTGATAGGTGTCAGCGAGCCCATGCCGGCGGGTGTCTTGATCGATGTGCAGGTGCCGGCGGGGACGTTTTTCCAGTGCATGCCGTCGTAGTCCTTCTTCGCACTGCCGGCGCAGCTGGTGCCGGCACCGGCCTTGCAATCGTTCTTTCCTGCCATGGCGACGCCGTAGCATTTTTCCATGGCAGCGCCATTGCCTGCGGGTTGCGTGCTGTCGGCCGCCATGGCGGCGCCTGCAAGCGTGGCAAGCGCGAGTGCTGCGGTGGTGAGGGCGAGGGTTTTCATGGTCAATCTCCTGAGAGTGTGGCCGTGGTCTATACCGGCGGCTCATGGAGTAGTTCGTGCCTTGCGTAAAACGGGTTACAGCCTTGGAAGAAATTTTTTCAGGGCGAGTCTTCACGACCTGATGTTGAAGCCAAGGGCATGGCATATTTGCAGCACCTGCGTGCCACACGGCGGGAGCGGATGAATCAAGTCAATTGTATTCAGGGTGTAACCCAGGCGACCCATGCAGCGAACTAACTCACAGGATGAGCTCGAGGCTCGCGAGGCCCGGTTGAAAGCACTGTTGCTTCGGGGGCTGACAGGCGACCAGCTGGCCTATCAGGATTTTCTTGGCACGCTTGCGCTGCATGTACGTGCGTTTCTGCGCAGCCGTCTGAGCAGGCGCCCGGCCGAGATAGAGGACATGGTGCAGGATGTGCTGCTGGCGGTGCATAACGCGCGCCACACTTACCAGCCGCAGCAGCCTTTGACTGCCTGGGTGCAGGCGATTGCCCGTTACAAGCTGGCGGATCATCTGCGAAGTGTTTCACGTCGCGACGCCCGGCATGATGTGCTGGACGATGATGCGCAACTGTTTGCCGTCTCGGAGGTTGAATCAGCCGAGGCCAGCCGAGACCTGACCAAGCTGCTCAAACAGCTGCCAGAGCGGCAACGACTGCCGATTGTTCATGTCAAGCTGGAGGGGTTGTCTGTCGAAGAGACGGCACAACTTACCGGGCTTTCCAGTTCAGCGGTAAAGGTTGGGATACATCGAGGTCTGAAAGCGCTATCCAGGCTGATTGGAGGAGCCAACAACCATGAAGACTGACGATTTGATTGCCTTGCTGGCCGCAGGCGAAGGGCCAGTGCCGCGCCACGCCGTTGGCAGGCGGATGGCAGTGGCTGTGCTGGGCGGGCTGACCGCAGCACTGCTGCTGACTATTACCCTTTACGGTGTACGCAGTGATATCACAGAGGTCGCACAAACCCCGCTGTTCTGGGGCAAAGTCGCCTTTCCGACCAGCTTGGCGTTGATCGGGCTGTGGTTGACGAGCCGCTTGGCCAGGCCAGGAGGGAAGGGCGCTGCAGGCTGGAAGATGCTTGGCTTGCCACTGCTGCTGGTCTGGTGCGGGGCGGCGGTGAGTATCGCCGGGGCGCCTGTGGAGGCGCGCGCCGACCTGTTGTTCGGGCGCACATGGCGTACCTGCGCACTGAATATCGCGTTGCTGTCGGTGCCGGCCTTTGTCACCGTGTTCTGGGCGCTGAAAGGCCTGGCGCCGACCCGGTTGCGGCTGGCAGGTGCTGCCGGTGGCCTGCTGGCGGGCTCGAGCGCAACGGTGGCCTACTGCCTGCATTGCCCGGAAATGGGCGTGCCGTTCTGGGGTGTGTGGTATGTCCTCGGCATGCTCGTGCCGACGGTACTCGGTGCCTGGTGGGGCCCCCGCATGCTGCGTTGGTAGGCTGTACCGGCAGGCCCCACGCAACTCAGAACGACGTGCTGATTGCCTGCCCTGGCTTCACAGGTTCGTGACCTCGCTCAACCCGCAACAAACCAAGGCAATGCCAGGTACAGCTTGATCACGATGACATTGATGATGTCGATGAAGAACGCCCCCACCATCGGCACCACCAGGAAGGCGAGGTGCGAGGCACCATAGCGTTGTGTCACCGCTTGCATGTTGGCGATGGCTGTCGGTGTAGCACCCAGGCCGAAGCCACAGTGGCCGGCAGCCAGGACTGCTGCATCGTAGTTGCGCCCCATTACCTTGAACGTCACGAAGATTGCGAACAGCGCCATGACCAGTGTCTGTGCGGCCAACAAGGTAAAGAAGGGTAATGCCAGGGCTGCCAGGTCCCACAACTTTAGCGACATCAAGGCAATCGCCAGGAACAGGGACAAACTCACATTGCCCAGTACCGACACTTCCCGTTCGAATACTTTGTAAACACCTAAAGCCCGAAGCCCATTGCGCAACAGTACGCCGACGAAGAGTACGCAAACAAATGTCGGCAGTTCGAATGCTGTGCCTTTCAACAAGCCATTAAGTAAGGTACCGGTCAGTAAGCTGACAGCAATAAGTGCCAAGGTTTCTATAAATGAAAACGAGGTGATCAGGCGCTCTCTGTCAGGTTGTTCAAAGCCTTTGGGTAATTGCGGTGCTTCTTCTTGCACCCCAGGCGTTTCGACCCGTTTGATCAGCAACCGGGCGACTGGGCCACCAATCAAACCGCCCAACACCAGGCCGAAAGTGGCAGAGGCCATTGCCAGTTCCGAAGCCGAAGCCAGGCCGAACCGCTCAGTGAAGGTCGCGCCCCAGGCAGCGCCTGTGCCGTGGCCACCCGACAAGCTGATCGAACCGGCCAGCAGGCCCATCAGCGGGTCGAGCCCCAATGCTGTTGCCAGGCCGATGCCCATGGCGTTCTGAACCATTAGCAAACCCGTCACCACCAGAAGGAATACGGCGACCACCCGTCCACCCTTCTTCAGGCTTGCGAAGTCTGCACTCAAGCCGATGGTAGCGAAGAATGCCAGCATCAACGGTGTTTGCAACGAGGTATCAAATTGGACGTGTACATCGAAACTGCGCAATGCCAGGAGTGACAAGGCAACGACCAGGCCGCCTGCAACAGGCTCCGGGATATTGTATGCGCGCAGGAAACCAATGCGTGCAACCAGGCCGCGTCCCAGTAGCAGTACCAAAGAGGCGGCTACAAGTGTCCCGTAAAAATCGAGTTCGAACATCAGGGTACTCTTCGTTCAAGGTGACAAGCAAAATTACAATGTCGCCATTCTACGGGGAGCACTCCAGTTAATTGTGGCTCAGCGGCTAGGAAAAGTCCGATTCAATCATGGGTTTTGACCACAGTCCTCATGGTTTCCCGGGTATTCCATATTTACGCAGCCTCTGCGCGATAGCCGTGTGCGAAGTTTGCAAGCGCCCGGCGAGTTGCCGTGTTGACGGGTAGCTGGCGTATAAGCGCTGTAACAGTTCGCGCTCGAAATCACCTACAGCCTGTTCCAGGCTGGCCACTTCGCCGTCTTGCCCGCGTGCCACCGAGGTGCCGGCGATATCCAGGTCGCCGATATCCACCAGGTTGCCCTCGCAGATAGCCGCGGCGCGGAAGATCACGTTCTGCAACTGGCGCACATTGCCCGGCCAAGGGTTGGCCAGCAGTGCCGAATGGGTGGAGGGGGTCAGCCGACAGGCTGGGCGCTGGATCTGCGTGCACGCCTGCTGCATGAAGAAGTGCGCCAGCATCAGGATGTCCTGGCCACGGTCGCGAAGCGGCGGTACCTCCAGGTTAAGCACGTTCAGGCGGTAGAACAGGTCTTCGCGAAAGCTGCCTTCGGCGACCATGCGCTCCAGATCGCGGTGGGTGGCGCTGATGATGCGCACATCCACCTTCACTTCACGGTCGCCACCCACCCGGCGGAAGCTGCCATCGCTGAGAAAACGCAGCAGCTTGGCCTGCAGGTAGGGCGACATTTCACCAATTTCATCGAGGAACACGGTGCCCTGGTTGGCCAGTTCCATCAGCCCAGGCTTGCCACCTCGTTGCGCGCCGGTAAAGGCCCCGGGCGCGTAGCCGAACAGCTCGCTTTCGGCCAGGCTCTCGGGCAGCGCGGCGCAGTTCAGCGCCAGGAACGGGGCCGCGTGGCGGCTGCTGACGGCATGGCAGGCGCGGGCTACCAGTTCTTTGCCGGTGCCGGTCTCGCCATGCACCAGCAGCGGTGCATCGAGCGCAGCCACGCGTAAGGCGCGGGCCTTGAGGGTGCGGATGGCCGGCGACTCGCCCAGCAAGGCATCGAAGCCTTCGGCGTGGTCGTGGTGCAGGGCCGACAGGCGTTCGCCCATACGCGAAGGTGGGTACAGCGTCAGCAGGCCACCGGCGTTGGTAATCGGCATGGCGTCCAGCAGCAGGCTATGGCCGTTCAGCTGCATTTCGCGCATGGGCAGGTGGAAGTTGTTGTCCAGCAGCGCCTGCAGCAGCGCGGGGTCGCCAAACAGCTCACCCACCGAGCGGCCGGCAGATTCGCGGCCGCACAGTTCGATCAGCGCCGGGTTGGCCAACAGCACCAGGCCTGCGCTGTCCACCGCCAGCACCGGGTCGCTCATGGCGGCCAGCAGGGCATCGAGCTGCAGGTGGCGGCGCTGGCCGGGGAGGATGTCGACCACGTCCACCGATTGCACGCCGTGTACTTCGAACAGCGCGTCGTGCAGTTCTTCAAGTACGGCGGGGCTGAGGGTGGGGGCGTCGATGTAGACGTTCGGCGGGACCATCTCCACGGCGTCCAGGTTGAGGTTGCGGGCACCGAGCAGGGCGAGGACTTCCTGGGTGATGCCGACGCGGTCGATGAAGCTGACGTGGATGCGCATGGGTTCGAACAGTTGGCAATGGAGGCCGCCAGTATGCCCTGAGACGGGTGTCAGGCCCAAGGTTGGCGGTGGCGCATTCGCGGGCGCGCCCGCTCCCACAGGGTTGCTGCTGTGGGGGCGGGCTTGCTCGCGAAAAGGGTCATTCCAGATGTTCAGGTTTGATCGGGTCGCCCGATTTCACATCGAGCTTTTCGCGAATGTCCGCGAACATATGGTCATAGAGCTTGTGCGGCGAACTCAGGGTCTCGAATTTCTTCGGCGGCGCCAGATACGACTGCGCCTTGCGGGTCAGCAGCATGAGGAAGCTGGGCAAGACCTGGTCCTTGGCCAGGAAGAACTTTTCTTCCACTGTCTTGCCTTCGATGCTGCCATGCATGTGGAACTGAATGCCTCTGCCTTCCTTGGGGTCCGACACGGCCTCGTACTCGATGTTCAGGTCATAGCTGTGGTCGGCGTTGTTCAGCGCAGAGCGCTCGATGTGTACATGACCGGGCTGATACTGGGCCATGGCTATCTCCTTTGGAAGGTCGAAAATGGCGGGCCGCGTAAGCCCGCCGACTGCATTCAACGGTAGCTGATCCCCGGCTTCGCGGTGGAAACCCGAGTGCCGGCAGTGCCTTTGACGATGTCTTCGATGTTCTCCAGCGAACTGATCACCGCCACCTTGCCGGTGTTGCGGGCAAAGTCGCAGGCGGCCTGCACCTTCGGCCCCATGGAGCCGGCGGCAAACCCCAGCGTTTCCAACGCGTCCGGGTGGGCCTGGGCGATGGCCTTCTGCGTCGGTTTGCCCCAGTCAATGTAGGCTGCATCGACGTCGGTGGCGATAATCAGAAGGTCGGCTTCCAATTGCTCGGCCAGCAGCGCCGAGCACAGGTCTTTGTCGATCACCGCCTCGATGCCTTTGAGCTTGCGGTTTTCATCGTACATGGTGGGGATGCCGCCACCGCCTGCGCAAATCACGATGCTGCTTTTTTCCAGCAGCCACTTGATCGGGCGAATTTCGAAGATGCGCTTGGGTTTCGGGCTGGCTACCACGCGGCGGTACTTGTCGCCGTCGGCCTTGACCACCCAGCCCTTTTCCTTGGCCAGGCGCTCGGCCTCTTCCTTGCTGTAGACCGGGCCGATGAACTTGGTCGGATCCTTGAAGGCCGGGTCGTTGGCGTCCACTTCCACTTGGGTGAGCAAGGTGGCGAATGGCACCTCGAAGGCCAGCAGGTTGCCCAGTTCCTGTTCGATCATGTAACCGATCATGCCCTCGGTCTCGGCACCCAGCACGTCCAGCGGGTAGGCCTCGTCTGGCTTGTACGACAGGGCCTGAAGCGACAGCAGACCCACTTGCGGGCCGTTGCCGTGGGCGATGACCAGCTCGTTGCCAGGGTGAATCTTGGCGATCTGTTCGGTGGCGGTGCGGATATTGGCGCGCTGGTTGTCAGCGGTCATGGGCTCGCCGCGACGAAGCAGGGCGTTGCCGCCCAATGCAACAACGATACGCATGTGGAATGTCCTTTAGCGAAAGAATGAATGGACTGTCGCTGCACGGAGGCTGCCGAGTTCGCTGTGGGAGCCGGCATGCCCGCGAAGAGGCCAGACCTGACATCATCGATGATGCGGCTGACGCCTTCGCGGGCACGCCCGCTCCCACAGGGACTGCGGGCTACCTATAGATCAGCCAGGGTCGATACCAGGATCGCCTTGATCGTGTGCATGCGGTTTTCCGCCTGCTCGAAGGCGATGCACGCTGGCGACTCGAACACGTCATCGGTCACTTCGATGCCGTTGGCCAGGTCCGGGTATTGTTCGGCGATCTGCTTGCCTACCTTGGTTTCGGAGTTGTGGAATGCCGGCAGGCAGTGCATGAACTTGGTCCGTGGGTTACCGGTGGACTTCATCAGTTCGGCATTCACCTGATAAGGCTTGAGCTGCTTGATGCGCTCACCCCAGGCTTCGATCGGCTCGCCCATCGATACCCACACGTCGGTATGGACAAAGTCGACACCCTTGACCGCGGCTTTCGGGTCTTCGGTGAGGGTGATGCGTGCGCCGCTTTCTTCAGCGTACTGCTTGCAGCGCTCTACCAGGTCGTCGTGTGGCCACAGTGCCTTGGGCGCGGCGATGCGCACATCCATGCCCAGCTTGGCGCCGATCAGCAGCAGCGAGTTGCCCATGTTGTTGCGGGCATCGCCCAGGTAGGCGTAGCTGATGTCGTGCAGCGGCTTGTCGCTGTGCTCACGCATGGTCAGCACGTCGGCGATCATCTGGGTCGGGTGGTATTCGTCGGTCAGGCCGTTGAACACCGGTACGCCGGCGAACTTGGCCAGCTCTTCGACGATTTCCTGCTTGAAGCCACGGTACTCGATGGCGTCATACATGCGCCCGAGCACACGGGCGGTGTCCTTCATGCTTTCCTTGTGGCCAATCTGCGAGGAGTTGGGGTCGATGTAGGTGACGTTGGCGCCTTGGTCATAGGCTGCGACTTCGAAGGCACAACGGGTACGGGTGGAGGTTTTTTCGAAGATCAGGGCGATGTTGTTGCCCTTCAGGTGCTGCTGCTCGGTGCCCGTGTACTTGGCGCGCTTGAGGTCGCGGGACAGGTCCAGCAGGTAGCGCAACTCGCGGGTGGTGTGGTGTTCCAGGCTGAGCAAGTTGCGGTTGTGAATGTTGAACGCCATGACAGTTTCTCCTTGAGTTCGGTGATGTCCCGGCCGCCACTTCATGGGTGCGGCCGGGCGTAATGGTCGTTAGTAGTCGATCGGGTCGCGCACGATAGGGCAGGTCATGCAGTGGCCGCCGCCACGGCCCCGGCCCAGTTCGCCGGCGCTGATGGTGATGACCTCGATGCCGGCCTTGCGCAGCAGGGTGTTGGTGTAGGTGTTGCGGTCGTAGCCAATGACCACGCCCGGCTCGATGGCCACCACGTTGTTACCGTCATCCCACTGTTCGCGCTCGGCGGCGAAGCTGTTGCCGCCGGTCTCGACCACGCGCAGCTGAACGCCCAGTTGCTCGCCCACCACTTCGATGAACGACTTGTTGATGCGGCGTACATCCATTCCGTAAGGCTTGCTTTCGTCCGGGCGGATGATGAATGGCACAATCTCTTTCACCACTTCCGGGAAGACCGTGACCAGGTCGCGGTCGCAGAAGCTGAAGACAGTGTCCAGGTGCATGGCGGCGCGGGACTTTGGCAGGCCTGCGACGATCACTTCCTTGACGGCGCCCTTGGCAAACAGGTTTTGCGCCAGCTGGCCGATGGCCTGGCGCGAGGTGCGCTCACCCATGCCGATGAGCACGATGCCATTGCCGATCGGCATCACATCACCGCCTTCGAGCGTGGCATTGCCATGGTCCTTGTCCGGGTCGCCATACCACACCTGGAAGTCGGCCTCGGTGAACTCCTTGTGGAACTTGTAGATGGCGGTGGTCAAAAGCGTTTCCTGGCGACGCGCCGGCCAGTACATCGGGTTCAACGTCACGCCGCCGTAGATCCAGCAGGTGGTGTCGCGCGTGAACTGGGTGTTGGGTAGTGGTGGCAGGATGAAGCTGGAGTGGCCCAGGTAGTCGTTGTACATCTTCACGACTTCGGCGCCTTCGCTCTGCGGCAGGTCCTGGCCCGCCACGCCGCCGATCAGGAATTCGGCCAGATGGCGTGGCTCCAGCCCTTCGAGCCAGCTGCGTACTTCGTTGGTCAGGCCTACGCCGACGGTGTCAGGGGTGATCTTGCGGTCGAGGATCCACTTGAGCGCCTCTTTGTTCTGCACGATATCGGTCAGCAGGTTGTGCATCTCCAGCACATCCACGCCACGCTCGCGCATCTTGGTGACGAAGTCGAAATGGTCACGCTTGGCCTGGTCGACCCAGATCACATCGTCGAACAGCAGTTCGTCACAGTTGCTCGGCGTCAGGCGCTTGTGCGCCAGGCCCGGGGCGCAAACCATCACTTTGCGCAGTTTGCCGGCTTCGGAGTGGACACCGTACTTCTGTTTTTCAGCGGACATGGTTTCATTCCTCCAATTGAGCGAAGACGTGGGTCAAAGGGTCAGGAAGCCGTCATACAGGCCAAAGGCTGCCACCAGGGCGCCAATGACCACGGCTGCGAAGATCAGTTTTTCCACGTTGGTGAAGACCGGTTGGCCCACCTCACGCTTGGCCTTGGCGAACAGGATCGCGCCAGGTGCGTAGAGCAGGGCCGAGAGCAGCAGGTATTTCACGCCGCCGGCGTACAGCAACCAGACGGCGTACAGCAGGGCGATACCACCGATGATCAGGTCCTTCTTGCGTTCGGCCAGGGCTTGCTCGTAGGTTTCGCTGCGCAGTGCCAGCAGGAACGCATAGGCTGCCGACCACAGGTAGGGCACCAGGATCATCGAGGTGGCCAGGTAGATCAGGGACAGGTAGGTGCTGTTCGAGAACAGCGTGATGACCAGAAAGATCTGCACCATGGCGTTGGTCAGCCACAGGGCGTTGGCCGGTACCTGTTTGGCGTTCTCGCGGCGCAGGAACTCCGGCATGGTGTGGTCCTTGGCTGCGGCGAACATGATCTCGGCGCACAGCAGCACCCACGACAGCAGCGCCCCGAGCAGCGAGATGACCAGGCCGACGCTGATCAGCACCGCCCCCCAGTGGCCGACCACATGCTCCAGCACGGCAGCCATCGACGGGTTCTGCAGCTTGGCCAGTTCCGGTTGAGTCATGATGCCCAGCGACAGCACGTTGACCAACACCAGGAACAGCAGAACGGTCACGAAGCCGATCACCGTTGCCTTGCCCACGTCGGTGCGTTTTTCCGCCCGCGCCGAGAAGATGCTCGCGCCCTCGATGCCGATGAACACCCACACGGTGACCAGCATCATGTTGCGCACCTGGTTCATGACACTGCCAAGCTCTGGCGTGCCCACAGCCCAGATATCGGCGGTGAAGATGTCGAGCCTGAAGGCGAACAGGCAGATCAGGGCGAACAGCACCAGCGGCACCACTTTGGCCACAGTGGTGACCAAGTTGATGAAGGCGGCTTCCTTGATGCCGCGCAGTACCAGGAAGTGCACCGCCCACAACAGGATCGACGCGCCAATGATGGCGGCTGGGGTGTTGCCTTCACCGAAGATCGGGAAGAAGTAACCCAGGGTGCTGAACAGCAGCACAAAGTAGCCGACGTTGCCCAGCCAGGCACTGATCCAGTAGCCCCAGGCCGAGGAAAAGCCCATGTAGTCGCCGAAACCAGCCTTGGCGTAGGCATACACCCCGCCATCCAGGTCAGGCTTGCGGTTGGCCAGGGTCTGGAACACGAAGGCCAGGGTCAGCATGCCGACTGCGGTGATCGCCCAGCCGATCAGCACGGCCCCAACCCCTGCGCTGGCGGCCATGTTTTGCGGCAGCGAGAAGATACCACCGCCAATCATCGAGCCGACGACAAGTGCAACTAACGCGCCGAGCTTTAGTTTTCCGGATGAATCAGACATTTAACAACTCCTGCCAGGAGAAAGTTGACGACAGAATAGATCCGACGCCTTTGCCTTGAGCTGACTTATGTCAGTTTAAGGCGCCGTGAAGGTAGGAAATTTCCTTCACGGGTGCTCCTGGAGAGTGCCGACAGCTTGAGCTGCAGGCCTTGCGTACTGGCACCTCCATGTCCTTCTAGAGCAAACGCTCTGTTCAGCCTGCGAAGCTTGAAACTAGCTGCTTTTGCCGCTTTCGCAAATTTTCCACAAGAATTTCGAGTTTTATCCGTTTCTTTTCTAGTTGCCGGACTGCTGCTAGTTTTGAGGGAGCAGGCACATAGACAAAGCAGTTATGAGTGATATAGGTTGAACGCACAGCTTCAGTATAAGTAACGATATTCATATAGCCCGCAAGGCTGTTTCAAACGCATGACAGGGCTCGATGAAAGGGAGGCTCATGAGCGAACCGGGACAGAAGCTGCGCCTGGGCGCGCTGATCGCGCTGGTGGTCGGGTCGATGATTGGCGGCGGTATCTTCTCGCTGCCGCAGAACATGGCCGCGCGTGCTGATGTGGGCGCAGTGCTGATCGGCTGGGGGATCACCGCGGTCGGCATGTTGGCCCTGGCCTTCGTGTTCCAGACCCTGGCCAACCGCAAGCCGGAACTGGACTCAGGCGTATATGCCTACGCCAAGGCCGGCTTTGGCGAGTACATGGGCTTTTCCTCGGCCTGGGGCTACTGGATCAGCGCCTGGCTGGGCAACGTCGGCTACTTCGTGCTGCTGTTCAGCACCCTGGGCTTCTACTTCCCGGTGTTCGGCGAAGGCAACACACCCATCGCCATCGGTTGTGCATCGCTGCTGCTGTGGTCGGTACATTTTCTGGTGCTGCGCGGTATCAAGGAGGCGGCCTTCATCAACCAGGTCACCACCGTCGCCAAAGTGGTGCCTTTGCTGATTTTCGTGGTGATCGCTGCATTTGCCTTCCGCGCCGACATCTTCACCCGGGATATCTGGGGCTTGAGCAACCCACAATTCGGCAGCGTGCTGGAGCAGGTGCGCAACATGATGCTGGTGACCGTGTTCGTGTTCATCGGCATCGAGGGCGCCAGTGTGTATTCCGGGCGCGCCCAGCGTCGGTCAGACGTTGGGAAGGCCACGGTCATCGGTTTTCTGGGTGTGCTGGCGCTGCTGGTGCTGGTCAACGTGTTGTCGCTGGGCATCATGACCCAACCGGAACTGGCCGGGCTGCAGAACCCCTCGCTGGCCTCGGTGCTGGAGCATATCGTCGGCCCCTGGGGCGCCTTGCTGATCAGCCTCGGCCTGGCGGTCTCGCTGCTTGGCGCCTTGCTGTCATGGGCGTTGTTGTGTGCCGAAATTCTCTACGCCACGGCGCGGGACAAGACCATGCCGCGCTTTCTGGCCAAGGAAAACGCCAACCATGTGCCGGCTAACGCCCTGTGGCTGACCAACTGCATGATTCAGGGTTTCCTGCTGATTACGCTGTTCTCCGCCGGTACGTACACCAGTCTGATCTACCTGGCCTCGTCGATGATCCTGGTGCCCTACCTGTGGTCTGCGGCGTATGCCGTGTTGCTGGCGATGCGCGCAGAAACCTATGCCGGGCAGCCGAGGTTGCGGCGCAAGGACTTGCTGGTGGCGCTGGTTGCCCTGCTGTATGCCGTGTGGCTGCTGTATGCCGGCGGGCTCAAGTACCTGCTGCTTTCGGCGCTGCTGTACGCCCCCGGCGCCGTCTTGTTCGCGAGGGCCAAGCATGAGCAGGGGCAGACGTTGTTCACGGCCTGGGAAAAGCTGATTTTCGCCGCCGTGCTGGTGGGTGCCGCGCTGGCGGCCTACGCCTTGTATTCAGGGCTGCTGAGCTTGTGACGGGGCAGGGCAGGCGTGTTCCGGGCGTGACCAGATCCACAGGTTGCCCAGGGTCATGCCGGCGATTGCCAGGAATACTGGCCAGTGGTGTTCCAGAAAGGTCAGCATCAGGCCCGCGCACAGCAGCATGCTGATGGTTGCGCTGACCTTGGCCCGGCGCTGGATCACCTTGCCGTTGCGCCAGTTATGCAGAATTGGCCCGAACAGCCGGTGGTTCTCCAGCCATGCCGACAGGCGCGGTGAGCTGCGCGTGGCGGCCCAGGCGGCCAGCAGGATGAACTCGGTGGTCGGCAAGCCAGGAATCACAATGGCGACCAGGCCCACCCCGAGGCTCACGTAGGCCAGGATTCCATACAACAGGCGGGCGAGTTTCGAGCGGGCTGGTCGGGTCATGTTCTCACTGCATAAAACGGTTCGGCCACCGGAGGGGTGGCCGGCTTCGGCGTATCAGACCAGCGCGGCATCCGCAGCGTAGGCGTGCTTGAGCAGCTCGGTGAAGCGCTCGAAAGCGGCCACTGCACCGCGCTCGGCAGCCGCTTCCTCTTCAGGCGAGAGCGCCAGGCCATCGAGGATGCGGGTGAACTGCTTCCAGCCTTCGGCACGGCCACCGGCGGGCTCCCCCAGGTGACGGGCGCCGAAGCTGTCGGACAGTTCCAGGGCTACGGCACGCTTGATCAGAAACGCAGCGCCCAGTTTGGAGCCTTCGGAGACGAAGATCCAGCCCATTGCCTCGCCCAGGCTTGGCTTGTCCACAGCGCCCGGCACGGCGGCCGGTACTTCGGTGTCGAGGTCGGCGAGGTCCAGGCGGGCCTGGTCGGCACGGCAGCGCTCAGCCAGATCAGGGACGATGGCGATCAGCTGAGGGTCGTTGTACAGGGCCTGCAACTCGGACTGGAACAGGTACTGTGCGACGACGAAGCGGGCGAAACTTTCGCGGCTGTCGAAAGGCGCGTGGGATTTCACCAGGGCATCCAGCTCGGCGTGCGGGGCGTGGGTGATCTGGTTCAGGCGCTGGGAGCGCAGGGCTGGGCGGTCGGTCATGGGGAGTCCTTGGAAAGAGGGCGTCTAGATACAAGACGAAACAGCGGGAGCGGGACAGTAAAAAAAGCCGGTATTTGTGTTGCCAGTACCGGCCTCTTCGCGGGTTTACCCGCAAAGAGGCCGGTACAGACGTAACGCCTCAGATATCCCAAACCACATTGATACCGAAGTTGCGCCCCGGCATGGTCAGGCGGTCGATATTGGCTGGCTGGGTCACAGCCGCCTCACCCTGGCCGTCGTAGCTGCGCACCGAATCCCACTGCCAGTATTTCTTGTCGGTAAGGTTGTACAGCCCGGCATTGATGGTGACGTCGTCGGTGACCTTGTAGTAACCGGTCAGGTCCAGCACACCGTAGCCCGGGGTGCGGAACTTCGAGGTAGAACCGTCAGGCGAATAGAAGGTGCTGTCGTCGACACGGGTCTTGCGTTTGACCAGCGTCCAGCTCAGCAAGCCACCGTAGTTCTGCTGCTCGTAGCCCAGGCCGAATACGCCCTTGAGCGGGTTGACACTGTTCAGCGGTTGACCGGTGTCATCGTTACGACCATAGGTGTAGGCAATCGAGGTTTGGGTATAGAGGCCCTGCGGTGCGCCGAAGTGGTCGAGGTTCAGGCGGCCCTTGAATTCGGCACCCTTGATGGTGGCGTGCTTGATGTTGTTGGCCTGGAAGGTCTGTTCCAGGTTGGCGCTTTGCACGGCATCTTCGTCGATGAAATCACGGTACTTGTTGTAGAACACTGCCACGTCGAAGTTGCCGGCGTCGAAGTTGCCACGCAGGCCGGTTTCGTAGCTTTTGCTCTTTTCAGGCTCAAGGTTCGGGTTGCCCTCCACGCGGTAGCCTTGGTCCAGGTTCTGGAAGCGGCCATACATGGCTTTGGCGGTCGGCGTGCGGAAGCCCTCTGCATACTGGCCGTACCAGGTGTAATTGTCGTTGAAGGCGTAGGTCAGGCCGAACTTGGGCGAGACGCGGTGCCACTTCTTGTCCGAATCGTCCTGGGCGGTAGGCGCCGTACCGCTGGACTCCAGACCACGCAGGAATTCCTCGGTGAATTTGGGCTCCATGCGGGTGTAGTCGTAGCGCGCGCCGGGCATGAAGGTCCAGTTGTTCCAGCGGATTTCATCCTGCGCGAACAGGCTGTAGGTATTCACGGTCGGGTCCGGGAAGTCGCTGACCAGAACCTGGCCGTCTGCCGGGCGTTCGGCGCCGGCGGCGGAACAACCGGATCCTACGGTCAAGCAGGTACCGGTACCGCTGCGCGAACCGGTGACCTTTTCGTGCTTGAGCGTGGTGCCGTAGGTCAGCAGGTGGTCGGTGGCGCCGATGCTGAAGGCCTTGTCCAGCTGGGCGTCGAACACCCACTGGCGGTCCTTGTAGGTGGTATCGCGGGTGCGCAGCACCTGGCGGCCAGGCGGCACGTAAACTTCCTCGGTGTGCTGGTCGGTCTTGGCAATCTGGTAGTTCAGGCTCCACTTGACGTGGTCGGCGACCAGCGAGTCCAGGCCGAACTCATGGTTAACGCCGAAGCGCTCGCGGGTGATGGTGTCGTTGCCATTACGCGCCTTGTAGTAGCCCATGCCACCAAAGCCGGGGATGAACGGCCCACCCACCGCGCTGAGGATGTTCTGGTCACGGTCATCCTTGTAGCGCTCATAGGTGAACCCCAGGCGTGCGTCGTCGGCGTAGTTCCAGCCCAGCTTGGCCAGCACGTTGGTGGTGCGCGCATCCATCGGGTTGGCTTCGGTGCGCGACAGGCCGTCGCCACTGTGGCTGCCGTGGGTTTCGGTCTCGTGGCCGTTGCGCTGGCTCAGGTGCAGCAGGCCGTCGAAGTCACCCTGGCGGCCAGCGACGGTGGCGGAGGTCAGCCAGCTTTCGTCGGCCGAGCTGTAGCCGGTTTTCAGGCGTGCCCCCACGTCTTTGCCGGGCTTGATGATGTCGTCCGGGTCGAGGGTGAAGTAGCTCACCGCACCGCCGATGGCGTTGCTGCCATACAACACCGAGGCCGGGCCGCGGAGGATTTCCACACGCTTGACGATTTCCGGGTCGACATAGTTGCGCTGGGTCTGGGCGTAGGGGCCGTAGAAGAAGCTGTCGGGGATCGACACGCCGTCGACTTGGGTGAGGATCCGCTCGCCGTCGATACCACGGATGTTGTAGCCGTTCAGCCCGCTGCGTTGGCCGGTTCCGGATACCGACACTCCCGGCTCGTAGCGCACCAGATCCTGGATATTGTTCACGTTCTGCCGGTCCAGTTGCTCACGGGTCTGCACGCTGACAGTGCTCGGCACCTGGCTGACGTCCTGTGCGCTGCGGGTGGCGCTGACGGTCACCTGCTGCAGCGCGATCACGTTGCTTGCGGTTTGGCGCTCCAGGACCACATTGCCGTTGCTGATCTTGCGAAAACTCAGCCCGGTACCCCGCAACAGGCGCTTGAGGGCAGCATCTGGCGGCAGCGAACCCTGTACGCCTGGCGAAGCCACGCCGTCGGCCAGCTCGGCGCTGAAGCCGACCTGCCAGCCGGTGACCTGGCTGAAGGCGTTGATCGCCGACACTAGCGGCTGCTGGCCGATGCTGAAGCGGTAGTCGCCCATGCGCGGGCTGCTGGCCTGGGCCGGCTCGGCGGCCAGCGCCGGCAGGCTGCAGGCACCGCTGGCGAGCAGGGCAAGGGTCAACAGGGACAGTTGTCCTGTACGGCGGGGAAGGTTGGACGAGCGGGTAGGACCAGTGGACATCGGAAGCGCTCCCAGACGCGCGGGCTGTTATAGGTGATGGCTGTTCTCGTTCTCAAACAAGAATCAGTTGCATTGGCTATAACGAGACGGGCGGGCGAGTGCGATCGCGTAAAAATAATTCAGGGGTCAGTTCAGGATGACCAGCGCCGGGTACTCATGCAGTTGTGCCGAGGTGATGTGGGCCAGTGCGCGCAGGGTTTCCAGTGGCTGGTCGAGGCGGTAGTTACCGGTGACGGCAACGTGCTCCAACTGCTCATTGCGGTTGATGATCCAGCCCGGGTAGTAGCGCTGCACTTCGGCCAGCACCTGGCTCAACGGGCAGTTCTCGAACACCAGGCGGCCGTCGATCCAGGCCAGGTCCTTGTGCATGTCGGGGCGCTGGCGCTGGCCAAAGCCCTGGGGGCCGACGCTGATGCTGTCGCCGGCACTCAGGCGGATGCGCTGGTCGCGCTCCCCCTGCAGGTCGACATCGCCGCGTTGCACCCGTACCTGGGCCTCGCCGTCAAGGTAGCGCACGGCAAAGTCGGTGTCGCGCACCTGTGCGCGCAACGGCCCGGCTTCCACCTCCAGCGGCAGCTGCGCGCCCTCGGGGACCTGGAAGTAAGCCTCGCCCTGTAGCAGGCGGGCGACCTGGCGGCCGTCCTGGCGTTCGCTGGCGAATGCCGAATTGGTGTTGAGCAGCACTTTTGCGCCGTCTTCCAGTTGCAGGCGCTGGCGCTCGCCGACCACCGTAAGGTGGTCGGCCTGCAGGCGCATGGGCAGGTTACCGACGGTGAACAGCCCGACCAGCAGCAGCGCTGCGGTGGCCAGGGGTTTCCAGTGACTGCGCAGGCGCCCGCGCCATGAGCGGCGTTGCTGCTGGTGCATGTGCGTGGCCACCTTGTGCAACGGCGTACCGTTCCACAGCGCCTCCGCTTCGACATAGGCCTCGGCGTTTTCCGGCGCGGCGCTCAGCCAGGCTTCAAAGGCCTGGGTGTCTGCGGCATCTGCGCATTGCAGGCGCACCAGCCAGTCCAGCGCCTCGTCCATGGCACGAGCACGGGCATCAGGCCTGGCAGGTGACGGGCGAGGGGCAGGGCTGTCGGTCACGGTGAATCCTTGAATGGTTTTTTTGCGAATGATCAAGGCTAAGGCGGGGTGTGGCAAGGGCTTTGCGTTGCCGTTCGCCTGGGGTCAGCTTACTTGAGTCGTTCGGCAACACCCATGCAGATTGCCATGATCAGTTTCAGTTCCTTTTGTACCGTGCTGGGCGAAACACTCAGTTGTTCGGCGATTTCCAGATAGGTGGCGCCATGCAGGCGGCTGAGGATGAAAATGCGTTGTTGGCGTTCGCTCAGTTGATTGAGGCTGACGCTGAGGTGCTTGAGCAACTGCTCGGCGTGCGCGGCATCCTCGCTGCTGGTGGCGGGCGCGGCGACACTGTGCAGCACTTCGTCGGGCACGTCGTCGACCAGCATGCGTGCCTGCACCCGGCGTGCACGCAGGTGGTCCAGCGCCAGGTTGCGCGCGGTCTGAAACACGAACGGCTCGATGTGCTCGATGGGCCGCTCGCCCAGCGCGCGGGACACCCGCAGGTAGGTTTCCTGCAGCAGGTCTTCGGCCGTGCTGGGGTTACCGACCATGCGCTGCAGGGTACGCAGCAGGGTGAGGCGCTGAACGAGGAAGACGGAATTGAACCGGGACTGACTCACGGGGGGACCTGGCCGACGAAAGGTTAATGATAATGCTTATCATCCGTGCGGCAGGTCAAGTGTGGAATTATCAGGAAAAGGTAAAGATTGTAGTCGCTGGATGTCGTTTGCTTTTTTTGGGAGCAACTGTCTTGCTCAATTTCTAAAAGCTGGCGCGATCCCTGTGGGAGCGGGCTTGCCCGCGAACACGGGCGAAGCCCGTGCCATCCACCACGGTGTTGGCTTCGCGGGCAAGCCCGCTCCCACGCGGGTCAGCCAGCCCGGTGCAGCGCCAGGCAGTTGTCCAGCATCCGGTTGCTGAACCCCCACTCGTTGTCATACCAGGCCAGCACCTTGAGCATCCGCCCGTTGGCCCGGGTATGGTTGGCATCGAAGATCGACGACAGCGGGTTGTGGTTGAAATCGCAGGAAACCAATGGCAGGGCGTTGTAGCCCAATACCTTGGAATGCTTGCTGGCCTCGAGGAACAGCTGGTTGACCTGCTCGGCCGTGGCCTCGCGCTTGAGGTTGACGGTGAGGTCCACCAACGACACGTTGATGACGGGCACCCGCACCGCCATTCCGGTCAGCTTGCCGGCCAGCTCCGGCAGCACCAGGCCCACGGCCTCGGCGGCACCGGTCTTGCTCGGGATCATCGACTGGGTGGCTGAACGCGCGCGGTACGGGTCGCTGTGGTAAACGTCAGTCAGCACCTGGTCGTTGGTGTAGGCGTGGATGGTGGTCATCAGGCCTTGCTCGATGCCGAACTCCCGGTGCAGCACCTGGGCGATCGGCGCCAGGCAGTTGGTGGTGCAGGAGGCATTGGAAATGACCTGGTGCGAGGCCCGCAGAATGTCGTGGTTGACCCCGTATACCACGGTGGCATCGGCACCCTTGGCCGGTGCAGAGACAATCACCTTGCCCGCCCCGGCGGCCAGGTGCGCAGCGGCTTTGGCGCGGTCGGTGAACAGCCCGGTGCACTCGAACACCACGTCGATCGCCTCGGCCTTCCAGGGCAGTTCGGCCGGATTGCGAATGGCACTGACCGCGATACGGTCCCCGTTGACCGTCAGGCTTTCGTGGTCGGCCTCGACGGTCGCGTCGAAGGTGCCGTGGACACTGTCGTACTTGAGCAGGTGGGCATTCATGGTGCTGTCGCCCAGGTCGTTGATGGCGACGACCTGCAGGTCCTGGCGGTAGCCTTGGGTATACAGTGCGCGCAGGACATTGCGCCCGATTCGGCCGAATCCATTGATGGCGATGCGAAGGGTCATGGCAGTACCTCTGGCAGTTCGAGTGAAACCTGTGGCACAAAGGAGCTTCACTGAAACGGTTTTGTTGTTGGAATTACAAGATTATTCACTGGCTGATAGAAAACAAGCCTTTTTAGTGGCAGTATTTTGTTTAAATATACAACGAGTGGTTGGGCGTCGTGCCTCCACCGATGCAGCGGGCTCCTAACCATGAGCCTAGGCCGCAATCGTTTGGAGGGGAAATGCCCGGTAAACCGCCCTTACAATTAGCCTGGAGTCCAGTACATGCATCCGCGCATCCTTGAGGTCACCCAGCGGCTGGTCGAACGCAGCCGCGCCACCCGCGAACGCTACCTGCAACTGATTCGCGGCGCGGCCAGTGAAGGCCCCATGCGTGCCAGCCTGCAGTGCGCCAACTTCGCCCACGGCGTGGCCGGTTGCGGCAGCGAAGACAAGCAGACTCTGCGCCTGATGAACGCGGCCAACGTGGCCATCGTCTCGGCCTACAACGACATGTTGTCTGCCCACCAGCCTTACTTGCACTTCCCCGAGCAGATCAAGCAGGCCCTGCGCGAGGTCGGTTCGGTCGGCCAGTTCGCCGGTGGCGTGCCGGCCATGTGCGACGGGGTGACCCAGGGCGAGCCGGGGATGGAGCTGGCGATCGCCAGCCGTGAAGTGATCGCGATGTCCACGGCGGTAGCGCTGTCGCACAACATGTTCGACGCGGCACTCATGCTGGGCATCTGCGACAAGATCGTCCCCGGCCTGATGATGGGCGCGTTGCGCTTCGGCCACCTGCCGACCATCTTCGTCCCGGGTGGGCCAATGGTTTCCGGCATCTCCAACAAGCAGAAGGCCGATGTGCGCCAGCGCTATGCCGAAGGCAAGGCCAGCCGCGAAGAGCTGTTGGAGTCCGAGATGAATTCCTACCACAGCCCCGGCACCTGCACCTTCTACGGCACCGCCAACACCAACCAGTTGGTGATGGAAGTGATGGGGCTGCACCTACCGGGCGCCTCGTTCGTCAACCCGTACACGCCGCTGCGTGACGCACTCACCGCCGAGGCTGCGCAGCAGGTGACGCGCATGACCAAGGCCAGTGGCAGCTTCATGCCGCTGGGCGAAATCGTCGACGAGAAGGCGCTGGTCAACTCCATCGTCGCGCTGCACGCTACCGGCGGCTCGACCAACCACACCCTGCACATCCCGGCGATCGCCCAGGCTGCGGGTATCCAGCTGACCTGGCAGGACATGGCCGACCTTTCCGAAGTGGTGCCGACCCTGTCGCACGTCTACCCCAACGGCAAGGCCGACATCAACCACTTCCAGGCTGCCGGCGGCATGGCCTTCCTGATTCGTGAACTGCTCGACGCCGGCCTGCTGCACGAAGATGTCAACACCGTGGCCGGCCATGGCCTGCGCCGCTACACCCAGGAACCCTTCCTCGACAATGGCAAGCTGGTGTGGCGCGAAGGGCCGCAACACAGCCTGGACGAAAGCATCCTGCGCCCGGTGTCGCGACCATTCTCGGCCGAAGGCGGCCTGCGGGTGATGGAAGGCAACCTGGGCCGTGGCGTGATGAAAGTGTCTGCCGTTGCCCCCGAGCACCAAGTGGTCGAGGCCCCGGCGCGGGTGTTCCAGGACCAGCAGTCGCTGGCCGACGCGTTCAAGGCCGGTGAGCTGGAACGTGACTTTGTCGCGGTGGTGCGCTTCCAGGGCCCGCGCTGCAATGGCATGCCGGAACTGCACAAGCTCACCCCGTTCCTCGGTGTATTGCAGGACCGTGGCTACAAGGTTGCGTTGGTCACCGACGGGCGCATGTCCGGTGCCTCGGGCAAGATCCCGGCGGCCATCCACGTTTGCCCGGAGGCTTACGACGGCGGCCCGCTGGCGCGGGTGCGCGATGGTGATATCGTGCGGGTCGACGGAGTCGAAGGCACGTTGCGGATCATGGTGTCGGCCGAAGAACTGGCCAGCCGTGAGCTGCCGCCGGCACCCCAGGGCAACGACCTGGGTTGTGGGCGCGAGCTGTTCGGCTTCATGCGCATGGCGTTCAGCCCGGCAGAGCAGGGCGCCAGTGCCTTTACCTCGGCCCTGGAGCACCTCAAATGAAGCACCTGCTGGTTGGTGATATTGGCGGCACCAATGCCCGTTTTGCGTTGTGGCGTGACAACCAGCTGCATGAAGTAAATGTTTTCGCCACCGCGGACTACACCAACCCCGAGCAGGCCATCGAGGCCTACCTGGAAAGCCAAGGTATCGCCCGCGGTGGCCTGGCGGCGGTGTGCCTGGCGGTGGCCGGCCCGGTCGATGGCGATGAATTCCGCTTCACCAACAACCACTGGCGCCTGAGCCGCACGGCATTTTGCAAGACCTTGCAGGTCGAGCGACTGTTGCTGATCAATGATTTCACCGCGATGGCGCTGGGCATGACGCGTCTGCGCGAAGGCGAGTTCCGCGAGGTGTGCCCCGGCCAGGCCGACCCCTCGAGGCCGGCATTGGTGATCGGGCCAGGTACTGGCCTGGGTGTGGGCTCGTTGCTGCGTCTGGGCGAACAGCACTGGAAGGCCCTGCCGGGTGAAGGCGGACATGTTGACCTGCCGGTAGGCAATGCTCGCGAAGCGGCAATCCACCATCAGATCCACAGTCAGATCGGCCATGTCAGCGCCGAGGCCGTGCTCAGTGGGGGTGGCCTGGTGCGGCTGTACCAGGCGATCTGTGCGCTGGACGGCGACACGCCCAGGCACAAGACCCCGGCGCATATCACCGATGCCGCGCTGGGCGGGGAGCCACGGGCGCTGGCGGTGGTCGAGCAGTTCTGTCGTTTCCTTGGGCGAGTGGCGGGTAACAATGTGCTGACGCTGGGCGCGCGAGGCGGGGTCTATATTGTGGGCGGTGTGATTCCGCGCTTTGCCGAGCTGTTCCTGCGTAGCGGGTTTGCCGCGAGTTTTGCCGACAAGGGGTGTATGAGTGGCTATTTTACCGGGGTGCCGGTGTGGCTGGTGACGGCGGAGTTTTCCGGGTTGGAGGGGGCAGGGGTAGCGTTGCAGCAGGCGTTGGATCACTGAGGGGGCCGCTTTGCGGCGCCAATGGCAATACCCGACAGCAGGCAAAAAGACCTGTAATCAACAAGAGGAAGGACCACCTTGAGCACTGCCGGCAAATCGATCCTGATGGTCGACGACGACCAGGAAATCCGTGAACTGCTGCAAACCTACCTGAGCCGATCCGGCTTCCAGGTGCATGCCGAGGCTGACGGCAAGGGCTTTCGCCACGCGCTGGAAACCACGCCCTGCGACCTGGTCATTCTTGACGTCATGTTGCCCGACGAAGACGGCTTTAGCTTGTGCCGCTGGGTACGCCAGCACCCACGCCAAGCGCGCGTACCTATCATCATGCTCACCGCCAGCTCCGACGAGGCCGACCGGGTCATCGGCCTGGAGCTGGGCGCTGACGACTATCTGGGCAAGCCGTTCAGCCCCCGCGAACTGCAAGCGCGAATCAAGGCTTTGTTGCGCCGCACCGAGTTCGGCCAGACGGCGCCGGGCAGCGCCGTGCTGGCCTTCGACGACTGGCGCCTGGACACGGTCAGCCACCGCCTGTTCCACCGTGATGGAGAGGAGGTGATCCTCTCCGGCGCCGACTTTGCCCTGCTCAAACTGTTCCTCGATCACCCGCAGCAAATCCTCGACCGCGACACCATCGGCAACGCCACCCGTGGCCGCGAACCGATGCCGCTGGACCGCATCGTCGACATGGCGGTCAGCCGTCTGCGCCAGCGCCTGCGCGATACCGACAAGCCTCCCCGGCTGATCCGCACCGTGCGAGGCAGTGGCTACTTGTTGGCGGCGCATGTCTGCTGTGCGCCCTGAGCGGCGCTGGCGCCTGCTGCCGCGCTCCTTGCTGGGGCGCATGCTGCTGCTGACCCTGCTGGTTGTCCTGCTGGCCCAGGGGTTGTCCAGCATCATCTGGGTGTCCCAGCTTCGCGCCAGCCAGCTTCAGGGGCTGCGTGCCAGCGCCAGCAGCCTGGCCCATTCCATGAGTGCCAGCGTCAGTTACTTCCGCTCGCTGCCGGTGGCCTACCGGCCGCTGGTGCTCGACCAATTGCGCAGCATGGGCGGCACGCGTTTCTTCGTGTCGCTCAACGCCACGCCGCTGGACATGCAGGCACTGCCCGTTACCCCTCGCAAGCAGGCGGTGATCGATGTGTTCCAGCAGGTGCTGCACGAGCGCCTGGGTTCGCAGATGGAAATTTCCGTTGAGTTTGTCGGGCCTGACGACCTGCGCATCTTCAACACCGGCCTCAAACTCGAGGAACTGCCGCGCTCATGGGCCCATTATTCACTGACCCTGGAACCGCTGAAACCCCCGGTACTGGTCACGCAGATCCGCTTGGGCGAGGGCGAATGGTTGTACATCGCCTCGCTGTTGCCCGAACCGTACACGGGGCTGGAAGCCGAACGCCTGCCGCGCCAGCAGATCGGCTTCATCGTGCTGACCACGGCCTTGCTGTTGCTGTTCATCGGCTTGCTGGTGCACTGGCAAAGCTGGCCACTGAAGCGCCTGGCGCGGGCCGCCCGAGAGATGTCGCTGGGTGCCGATGTGGCGCCAGTGGCTGAAGCTGGCGGCAGTGAAGTGGTCGAGGTGAGTCGGGCATTCAACAGCATGCGCGAGCGTATCAGCCGTTACCTGACCGAACGCAGCCAGCTGTTCAGCGCCATTTCCCACGACCTGCGCACGCCGATCACGCGCCTGCGCCTGCGCGTCGAACTGCTGGAGGACGAGCGCCTGCAGGCCAAGTTCAGCCAGGACCTGGACGAGCTGGAGTTGCTGGTCAAAGGCGCCTTGCAGTGCGTAAAGGACACCGACATCCACGAAAACATCGAGCCGGTCGACCTTAACCAGGTGCTGGAGATTCTGGCCGAGCCTTACCTGGGCGATGGTCGCATCACCGTCGAGGGCCAGGCGCTGGCGCCTTACCCGGGCAAGCCGCTGGCGTTGCGTCGCTGCATCGGCAACCTGATCGACAACGCCATCAAGTACGGCGAACGGGCGCGGCTGCGCATCATCGACGGGGCAGAGGGTTTTGTGCTGCAGGTGGATGACCAGGGGCCCGGGGTGCCGCAGCAGCAGCTGGAACAGGTGTTCGAGCCGCATTTCCGGCTGGCCGGGCAGCAGCAGGGGTATGGGCTGGGGTTGGGCATTGCGCGCAACATCGCCCATAGCCATGGGGGCGAGGTGAGCTTGCTGAACCTGCGGGAGGGCGGGCTGCGGGTGACCCTGTATCTGCCGCGGGGTATGGATTGAGTTTTTGGGGTGCCTGTGCGGGCCTCTTCGCGGGTGAACCCGCTCCCACAGGTACAGCGTAAACTTGGAAGGCTGTGCGGTCTTTGTGGGAGCGGGCGCGCCCGCGAAGAGGCCAATACAGGCAGGCGAAATGTCACTGCCCAGTGACAATCCCGTCGTCCTTCGTGACCTCCGCAATGACCCCGCTGGCTAGAATTCGCAAATGACTGGCAAGGATCAAGCTGGCCCATGACCCCCCTCAACCTGTCCGCTGACAGCTGGCTCAATGCCCCGGCCCACAACGCCTGGCGCTTGGCCGAAGCACAGCGCCTGCTGGCCTTTGCCAAGGCCGCGAAACTACCCGACGGTTTCGGTAACCTGGATGCCAATGGGCAACTCGCCCCCGGTGCCCGTGCTGAAACCATCAACACCGCCCGCATGACCCATTGCTTTGCCTTGGCCCACCTGCAGGGCATCCCCGGTAGCCTGGCCTATGCCGAGCACGGTGTGGCAGCGCTGCGCGGTGCCATGCAGGATGCCACCCACGGCGGTTGGTTCGCCCATCCTGGCGGCCACGACGATAGCGGCAAGGCGGCGTACCTGCATGCCTTCGTCGCGCTGGCCGCCAGCTCGGCGGTGGTGGCCGGCGCTGTCGACGCCAATACGCTATTGGCAGACGCAATCCAGGTGATCGAAGCGCATTTCTGGAGCGAAGACGAAGGTGCTCTGCGGGAAACCTTCTCCCGCGCCTGGCAGCTTCCCGAGCAGTACCGGGGCGCCAACAGCAACATGCACGCGACCGAGGCCTTCCTGGCGTTGGCAGACGTCACCGGCAACGGCCTGTGGCTGCAACGTGCCTTGCGTATCGCCGAACGCATCATCCATACCCATGCCGCCGCCAACGGCTATCGGGTGATCGAACATTTCGATGTCCATTGGCAGCCGCTGCCGGATTACAACCTCGAACATCCCGCCGACCCCTTCCGGCCTTATGGCACTACACCCGGGCATGCCCTGGAGTGGGCGCGGTTGCTGTTGCACCTGGAAGCCAGCCTTGAACGGGCCGGCCTGTACGCCCCGCAATGGCTGCCGGACAGTGCCCGCGCATTGTTCGACACAGCCTGCCAACAGGCCTGGAACGTCGATGGCGAACCGGGTTTCGTCTATACGCTGGACTGGGCTGATCGCCCGGTGGTGCATGCACGATTGCACTGGGTGCACGCTGAGGCTTGCGCGGCTGCGGCAGCCCTGTTGCAACGCACCGGCGAGGCGCATTACGAACAGTGGTACCGCTTCTGCTGGGGCTTTATCGCCAACCATTTCATCGACCCCATTGGCGGCAGCTGGCACCACGAACTCGATGCGCACAACCAGCCGGCCGGGTCCCTCTGGCCGGGCAAGCCCGACCTCTATCACGCCTACCAGGCGCTGCTGCTGCCAGGTTTGCCCCTGGCACCCAGCCTGGCCAGCAACCTGGCCGGCAATGTAACCAAACGATGACATTCACGCATCGCTTCGTTACCTGACGAGGCGGGCACGCTGTTTAGACTTCATGCTACGCAAGCGATCGACTTGCACGGCATAACAACAAGAAAGGTGCTTCGATGAATTCCACGCTCCGTCTCGCTGCCGCAATTTCCTTTGCCTCGTTAATCCCCTTGGGTGCCCAGGCTGCTGACGCCAAAGGCAGTGTCGAAGTGGTGCACTGGTGGACCTCCGGTGGTGAAAAAGCGGCGGTCGATGTGCTCAAGGCCCAGGTCGAAAAAGACGGCTTCATCTGGAAGGACGGCGCCGTCGCCGGCGGCGGTGGTGCAACGGCCATGACCGTGCTCAAAAGCCGCGCAGTGGCCGGCAACCCGCCGGGCGTCGCGCAGATCAAAGGCCCGGACATCCAGGACTGGGCGGCCACCGGCCTGCTCGACGCCGATGTGCTCAAGGATGTGGCCAAGGAAGAAAAGTGGGACTCGCTGCTCGACAAGAAAGTGGCCGACACCGTGAAGTACGACGGTGACTACGTTGCCGTACCAGTGAATATCCACCGTATCAACTGGCTGTGGATCAACCCCGAGGTGTTCAAAAAAGCCGGCATCGACAAGGCGCCCACCACCCTCGACGAATTCTATGCCGCCGCCGACAAGCTCAAGGCTGCCGGTTTCATCCCGCTCGCCCATGGTGGGCAACCCTGGCAGGACAGCACCGTGTTCGAAAGCGTGGTGCTGTCGGTGATGGGCGTCGATGGCTACAAGAAGGCCTTGGTCGACCTCGACAGCGCAACGCTGACCGGACCGCAGATGGTCAAGGCGCTGACCGAGCTGAAGAAGGTCGCCACCTACATGGACCCGGACGGCAAGGGCCAGGACTGGAACCTGGAAGCCGCCAAGGTCATCAACGGCAAGGCCGGCATGCAGATCATGGGCGACTGGGCCAAGAGCGAATGGACCCTGGCGAAGAAAACTGCCGGCAAGGATTATCAGTGCGTGCCGTTCCCCGGTACTGACAAGTCCTTCCTGTACAACATCGACTCGTTGGTGGTGTTCAAGCAGAACAACGCTGGCACCTCTGCTGGTCAGCAGGACATCGCCCGCAAGGTGTTGGGTGAGGACTTCCAGAAGGTCTTCAGCATCAACAAGGGTTCGATCCCGGTACGCAACGACATGCTTGCCGACATGGGCAAGTATGGTTTCGATGCCTGTGCTCAAACCTCCGCCAAGGACTTCCTGGCCGACGCCAAAACGGGCGGCCTGCAACCGAGCATGGCGCACAACATGGCCACCACGCTGGCCGTGCAGGGCGCGTTCTTCGATGTGGTGACCAACTACATCAACGACCCCAAGGCCGACCCGGCCGATGCGGCGAAGAAGCTGGCGGCGGCGATCAAGGCTGCCCAGTAACGGCTGTTCGCGGGCACGCCCGCTCCCAGATGGGCCCTGCTCACCACTGTTCCTGGTCATGACGCCGGACCTGTGGGAGCGGGCTTGCCCGCGAAGCGGTGCGTAGCACCGCCACTACCTCGGGATCCAAGACATGACTACGACCACCGCCCAACTGCGGGCCTCACCCCTGGACGCGCTTCAGCGCTGGCTGCCCAAGCTGGTGCTGGCACCCAGCATGTTCATCGTCCTGGTGGGCTTCTACGGCTACATCCTCTGGACCTTCGTGCTGTCCTTCACCACCTCGACCTTTCTGCCTACCTACAAGTGGGCGGGCCTTGCGCAATACGCCCGTCTGTTCGACAACGACCGCTGGTGGGTGGCGAGCAAGAACCTGCTTCTGTTCGGCGGCCTGTTCATTGCCATCAGCCTGGCCATCGGTGTGTTGCTGGCAGTGTTGCTCGACCAGCGCATCCGTCGCGAGGGCTTCATCCGCACTATCTACCTGTACCCCATGGCACTGTCGATGATCGTCACCGGCACGGCCTGGAAGTGGCTGCTCAACCCCGGCATGGGCCTGGACAAGCTGCTGCGCGACTGGGGCTGGGAGGGTTTTCGCCTGGACTGGCTGATCGATCCCGACCGGGTGGTGTATTGCCTGGTGATCGCGGCCGTGTGGCAGGCTTCGGGCTTCATCATGGCAATGTTCCTTGCCGGCTTGCGTGGCGTTGACCCGTCGATCATCCGCGCTGCGCAGATGGATGGTGCCAGCCTGCCGCGTATCTACTGGACCGTGGTGCTGCCCAGCCTGCGCCCGGTGTTCTTCAGCGCGCTGATGATCCTTTCGCACATTGCCATCAAGAGCTTCGACCTGGTCGCGGCGATGACCGCTGGCGGCCCGGGTTACTCCTCCGACCTGCCGGCAATGTTCATGTACTCGTTCACCTTCAGCCGCGGCCAGATGGGCATGGGCTCGGCCAGCGCCATCCTGATGCTCGGGGCAATCCTGGCGATCCTCGTCCCTTACCTGTACTCGGAGCTGCGGAGCAAACGCCATGCATAGTCCTGTCGACAAGCCGGTGCTCAGCCTCAGCCGTATGGCCATCCATGCCGTGTTGCTGATCGCTGTGCTGCTGTATCTGGTGCCGCTGGTGGTGATGCTGCTGACCAGCTTCAAGACCCCCGAAGACATCAGCACCGGCAACCTGCTGAGCTGGCCTGCAGTGATTACCGGCATAGGCTGGGTCAAGGCCTGGGGAGCGGTCAGCGGTTACTTCTGGAACTCGATCATGATCACCGTGCCCGCGGTGCTGATCTCCACCGCGATTGGTGCACTGAACGGCTATGTGCTGTCGATGTGGCGCTTCCGAGGTTCGCAACTGTTCTTCGGCCTGCTGCTGTTCGGCTGTTTCCTGCCGTTCCAGACTGTGCTGCTGCCGGCCTCGTTCACCCTCGGCAAGCTTGGCCTGGCCAGCACCACCGGTGGCCTGGTGCTGGTGCATGTGGTCTACGGCCTGGCCTTCACCACGCTGTTCTTCCGCAACTTCTACGTGAGCATCCCCGACGCATTGGTCAAGGCCGCACGGTTGGACGGCGCCGGGTTCTTCACCATCTTCCGCCGCATCATCCTGCCGATGTCCACGCCGATCATCATGGTCTGCCTGATCTGGCAGTTCACCCAGATCTGGAACGACTTCCTGTTCGGCGTGGTGTTCTCCAGCGGCGACTCGCAACCGATTACCGTAGCCCTGAACAATCTGGTCAATACCAGCACCGGGGCCAAGGAATACAACGTCGACATGGCGGCAGCAATGATCGCTGGCCTGCCAACCCTGCTGGTCTACGTGGTGGCAGGCAAATATTTCGTGCGCGGGCTGACGGCCGGCGCGGTCAAGGGGTAAGCCATGGCAACGCTCGAACTTCGCAATGTGAACAAGACCTACGGCAGCGGCCTGCCGGATACCCTCAAGGACATCCAGCTGTCGATCAAGGACGGCGAGTTCCTGATCCTGGTGGGCCCGTCGGGCTGCGGCAAGTCGACCCTGATGAACTGTATCGCCGGCCTGGAGCAGATCACCGGCGGCGCCATCCTCATCGACGAGCAGGACGTCAGTGGCATGAGCCCCAAGGACCGCGATATCGCCATGGTGTTCCAGTCCTATGCGCTGTACCCCACCATGAGCGTGCGCGAGAACATCGAGTTCGGACTGAAGATCCGCAAGCTGCCCCAGGCCGCCATCGACGAGGAAGTGGCGCGGGTGGCCAAGTTGCTGCAGATCGAACACTTGCTGGCGCGCAAGCCGGCGCAGCTGTCCGGTGGCCAACAGCAGCGCGTGGCCATGGGCCGGGCATTGGCGCGGCGACCCAAGATCTACCTGTTCGATGAACCCCTGTCCAACCTCGATGCCAAGCTGCGGGTCGAAATGCGCACCGAAATGAAGTTGATGCACCAGCGCCTGAAGACCACCACGGTGTACGTCACCCATGACCAGATCGAGGCCATGACCCTGGGCGACAAGGTGGCGGTGATGAAGGACGGCATCATCCAGCAGTTCGGCACCCCGCAGCAGATCTACAACGACCCGGCCAACCAGTTCGTGGCCAGCTTCATCGGTTCGCCGCCAATGAACTTCATTCCGGTGCGTCTGGCCAGGCAGGATGGCCGCTTGCTGGCGCTGCTCGACAGCGGCCAGGCGCGCTGCGAACTGCCCTTGGGGGAGGCTGCTGACGCGCTTGAGGGGCGCGAGATCATCCTCGGCATCCGCCCTGAGCAGATCGCCCTGGGCGCTGCTGACGGCAATGGTTTGCCGGCTATCCGCGCCGAGGTGCAGGTCACAGAGCCCACCGGGCCGGACCTGCTGGTGTTCGTCACGCTCAACCAGACCAAGGTGTGCTGCCGCCTGGCGCCAGATGTGGCGTGCCGGGTGGGTGACACCCTCAACCTGCAATTCGACCCGGCCCGGGTGCTGCTGTTCGACGCTGCCAATGGCGAGCGCGTGCACCTGGCCAGCACTGGCGCAACCGCAAAGGACAACGTGGCTCACTTCAAAGGCCGTTGACTCGTCTACACCATCAATAAGAAAAAGAGGACGCAAAGGGATGGAACAGCGCAAACGCATCAAGACACTGGGATCGCTGGCCTTGCTTGCACTTGTAGGCAGCAGCGGTACACAGGCTGCCGAGGCTTTTTCCAGCGAATCCAAATGGATGACCGGCGACTGGGGCGGCACCCGGACCGAGCTGCTGGACAAGGGCTATGACTTCACCCTCGATTATGTGGGTGAGGTGGCTGGCAACCTGCATGGCGGCTACAACGACGACAAGACGGCACGCTACAGCGACCAGTTCGCCCTCGGCGCGCATCTGGACTTGCAGAAGATACTGGGTTGGCATGATGCCGAGTTCAAGCTGGCGATCACCGAGCGAAGCGGTCGCAACCTGTCCAACGACCGCATCAGCGACCCGCGCGCCGGGCAGTTCAGCTCGGTGCAGGAGGTGTGGGGCCGTGGCCAGACCTGGCGCCTGACCCAGATGTGGATCAAGCAGAAGTACTTCGACGGCGCGCTGGACGTGAAATTTGGCCGTTTTGGCGAGGGCGAGGACTTCAACAGCTTCCCTTGCGACTTCCAGAACCTGGCCTTCTGCGGCTCGCAGGTGGGCAACTGGGTGGGCGGCATCTGGTACAACTGGCCGGTCAGCCAGTGGGCGCTGCGGGTGAAGTACAACATCACCCCAGCGTTCTTCGTGCAGGTCGGGGCCTTCGAGCAGAACCCTTCCAACCTGGAAACCGGCAACGGCTTCAAGCTGAGCGGTAGCGGTACCAAGGGGGCGATCTTGCCGGTGGAAGCGGTGTGGTCGCCCAAGGTCAATGGTCTGCCGGGCGAGTACCGCCTGGGTTACTACTACAGCACGGCCAAGGCTGACGATGTGTACGACGACGTCAACGGCAACCCGCAGGGGCTGACCGGTGAGGCCTTCAAATCGCATTCCAGCAAGCACGGATGGTGGGTGGTGGCGCAGCAGCAGGTCACTGCCCATGGCGGCGACGTCAACCGGGGCCTCAGCCTGTTCGCCAACTTCACCGTGCACGACAAGGCCACCAACGTGGTCGACAACTACCAGCAGGTGGGGCTGGTCTACAAAGGCGCTTTCGACGCCCGGCCCAAGGATGACATCGGCTTCGGTGTGGCGCGTATTCATGTGAATGACGACGTGAAGAAGCGCGCCGAACTGCTCAACGCACAGAGCGGCATCAACGATTACGACAACCCTGGTTTCGTACCGCTGCAGCGTACCGAATACAACGCAGAGCTCTACTACGGCTTCCACGTTACCAACTGGCTGACCGTGAGGCCCAACCTGCAGTACATCAAGAGCCCTGGCGGGGTGGACGAGGTGGATAACGCGCTGGTCGCTGGCTTGAAGATTCAGTCGTCATTCTGAGGCAACTTGTTGTAAATTTACGCCAATCCATTTTCGGTTCCCGGCACCCACTGGTCTGCAGTGGGTGTTGGGGATAGGCCGAGACAGCGCTATCTCAAACAACAAGAGCTCTGAACCATGCCCGAACATCCGCTCCATCGCTTCTTCTCCTCGCAGCGGCCCCGGCCGACATTCGAGTGGGAGCGTTATCAGCAGCGCGATGTCCTGATCATCGACCACCCCCGTTGCCAGGCGGTGTTCAGCCGCCAGGGCGCGCAGTTGCTGCACTTTCAACCAGCGGGTGAACGGCCGTGGCTGTGGTGCGCCGAACAGTGGCCGCAGGTGGGGGCGATCCGCGGTGGTGTGCCGGTGTGCTGGCCCTGGTATGGCCGTCATCCCAGCGAAGACCTGTGGCCGGCCCACGGTTGGGCGCGGTTGCTGGACTGGAAGCTGGTGGACAGCCGTGAGGACGAGGAGGGCGTGACCCTGAAATGGCGGCTGGACCTGTGCGACTGGCAGGTCGACCTGCATGCCCGGCTGGGTAGCCGCATGGAGCTGAGCTTGAGCACCGAACATCAGGACAGCGAACCCTGCCAGTTGAGCCATGCGCTGCTGGCGTACTGGCGCATCAGTGACGTGTCCGAGATAGCGCTGTCTGGTCTGGAAGACATCGAGGGCTACGACCGCCTCAACCGCCAGGCTTGCCGTGAAGATGGCGCGCTGAAGCTCAAGGGCGGCTGCCAGAAGGTCTACCCCGGTACGCCACGGGTGCAATTGCAGGACCCGGCCTGGCAGCGCGAGCTGTGCATCGACACCGGTGACAGCGACGACACCGTGGTCTGGCACCCTGGCAATCGCCCGCTGATGGGGGTGACTGGCCGCGAGTCGCAGCGTTTTGTCTGCGTCGAGGCGACCAGCGGCAGTGGCGAAGGCCTGAGCCTGGCACCTGGGCAGCGTGCGCACCTGCGTTTGCAGGCGCACCGGCTCAGTTGAGGTCGTCGTCCTCGATCGGGTAACGGCTGGCGTTGAGGCTTTCCTTGATCTTGCGCAGGTGAGGCTGGAAGTCCACGCCGCGGCGCAAGGTCATGCCGGTGGCCAGTACATCGAGCACGGTCAGCTGGATGATCCGCGAGGTCATTGGCATGTAGATGTCGGTATCTTCCGGCAGCGGAATGTGCAGGCTCAGGCTGCAGGCATTGGCCAGTGGCGAGCCTGCGGCGGTGAGGCCCAGCACCGAAGCGCCGTTTTCACGTGCCAGGCGCGCCACGTCGACCAGTTCGCGGGTGCGCCCGGTGTAGGAAATGATCACAAACAGATCGCCGGTGTGGGCGACCGAGGCCAGCATGCGCTGCATCAGCACATCGGCGTGGGCCGACACGGCCAGGTTGAAGCGGAAGAACTTGTGCTGCGCATCCAGGGCCACCGGGGCCGAGGCGCCGAGGCCGAAGAAGTGGATCTGCCGGGCCTGGATCATCATGTCCACGGCGCGGCTGACCTGCTGCGGGTCCAGTTGCTGGCAGGCGCTGTCAAGCGAGGCGATGGCGCTGGCGAAGATCTTCTGGGTGTAGGCGGCCGGGTCATCGTCGGCCTCTACCGCGCGGCTGACATAGGCGGCACCACTGGCCAGGCTCTGCGCCAGTTGCAGCTTGAGCTCGGGGTAGCCGCTGACGCCGAACGAGCGGCAGAAGCGGTTGACGGTCGGTTCGCTGACCTTGGCCGCCTGGGCCAGCGCAGCGATGCTGAAACGGGTGGCTTGTTGCGGGTTGAGCAGGATGACTTCGGCGACTTTGCGTTCGGCCTTGTTCAGCTCGTCGAGGCGGCCCTGGATCTGTTCCAGGAGGTTTCGCACGCGGTCCATGGGTGTGTCCTTGGGTCGGGAAGACAGCCGGCTGTGTGAGCAGCAGGCTTTTTGCACGGTCGTCTATCGTACTGTCGGTGCGGTTGGCGTACCACTTGTCTGTAACACTTGTGTGTAATGTTGTGGTTTTTACTACATTATCCCTTGAAAACCGTGTGTGAAAGCGGTATTCCTAGACCAACTTTAGGAAAGAACCAACATCATGGCCGCAATCAGTGTCGAACCTTGCACCTTTGCCCTGTTTGGCGCCCTCGGCGACCTGGCATTGCGCAAGTTGTTTCCTGCGCTCTACCAGCTCGACCGGGCCAACCTGTTGCACCCGGACACCCGCCTGCTGGCCCTCGCCCGTGAGGTCGGCAGTGCGCAGGAGCACCTGGACAGCATCGAAGCCCACCTGCGCCGGCACGTGCCCGAGGCAGATATCGAGCCTGCTGCGCTGGGGCGCTTCCTTGCCCGCCTGAATTACCAGCACCTGGACTTCCTTCAGCCCGAGGGCTATCAGGCCTTGGCCGAGCAGCTGCCGGGCGAGCTGCCGCTGATCGCCTACTTCGCCACGGCGGCGGCGGTGTATGGGGCCATCTGCGAAAACCTCGACAAGGTCGGGCTGGCTGCGCGCACCCGGGTAGTGCTCGAGAAACCTATTGGCCACGACCTGGAGTCGTCGCGCCGGGTCAACGATGCCGTGGCGCGGTTCTTCCCTGAAAGCCGGGTTTACCGCATTGACCATTACCTGGGCAAAGAGACGGTGCAGAACCTGATTGCCCTGCGCTTCGCCAATAGCCTGTTCGAAACCCAGTGGAACCAGAATTCCATCTCCCATGTGGAGATTACCGTCGCGGAAAAGGTCGGTATCGAGGGCCGTTGGGGTTATTTCGACAAGGCCGGCCAACTGCGCGACATGATCCAGAATCACCTGCTGCAGTTGCTGTGCCTGATCGCCATGGACCCGCCCAGCGAACTGTCCGCCGATGCCATCCGCGACGAGAAGGTGAAAGTGCTCAAAGCCCTGGCACCGATCACTGGTGACGGTTTGAGCACCAGTGTGGTGCGTGGCCAGTACATTGCCGGCTACAGCGAAGGCAAGCCGGTACCTGGTTACCTGGAAGAAGACAACGCCAACGCCCAGAGCGACACCGAAACCTTCGTCGCGCTGCGCGCCGACATCCGTAACTGGCGCTGGTCGGGCGTGCCATTCTACCTGCGAACCGGCAAGCGCATGCCGCAAAAACTGTCGCAGATCGTCATTCACTTCAAGGAAACGCCGCACTACATCTTCGCCCCGGAACAGCGTTTGCAGATCGGTAACAAGCTGATCATCCGCCTGCAACCGGACGAAGGCATTTCTTTACGGGTGATGACCAAGGAGCAGGGCCTGGACAAGGGCATGCAACTGCGCAGTGGCCCATTGCAGCTGAATTTTTCCGATGCCTGGCGCAGTGCACGAATTCCGGATGCCTACGAGCGGCTGTTGCTCGAAGTGATGCGCGGCAACCAGAACCTGTTCGTGCGCAAGGACGAAATCGAGTATGCCTGGAAGTGGTGCGACCAGTTGATTGCCGGCTGGCGTAATGCGGGCGATGCGCCCAAGCCATACGCGGCGGGCTCCTGGGGGCCGATGAGCTCGATTGCACTGATCACACGCGATGGGAGGGCGTGGTATGGGGATATCTGAATTGAAACTGCCAGCGGCCGTGAAGGCTCATGAACTGGCGGATGCCAAGGCACTGTCCGTGTCCTTGGCTCATGATGTGGCTGAGCGCCTGCGCGCCGCGATTGCCGCCAAGGGGCAGGCCTGTGTGGTGTTGTCTGGCGGCCGCAGCCCGGTGCCGTTCCTGGAGAAACTGGCCAGCGAGCACCTGGACTGGGCCAAGGTCACTGTCAGCCTGGCTGATGAGCGCTGGGTGCCGGTGGAGCACGCCGACAGCAATGCCGGCCTGCTGGCCCGTCACCTGTTGAAGGGCGAAGCGGCCAAGGCCCGTTTCGTTGGCCTGTACCAGCAGGCGGAGAACCTCGATGCAGCTGCGCTCAAAGCTGACCAGGCCTTGGCCGAGCTACCGCCGATCGACGTGCTGGTGCTGGGCATGGGCGACGATGGCCATACCGCCTCGCTGTTCCCCGCCAGTCCCAACCTGGAAGCAGGCCTGGACCCGGCCGGCCCACGCCGCTGCCTGCCGATGCTGGCGCCGAGCGTGCCGCACCAGCGCCTGTCGATGACCCGTTCGCTGCTGGCCAGCGCGGCCTTCATCGCGCTGTCTGTGCAAGGCCAGGGCAAACTCGCTACCCTGCGCGCCGCGCTGGCGGGCAACGACCTTACTGAAATGCCGATTCGCGCTTTTCTTCACGACCCCCTGGACATCTACTGGTGCCCATGAGCCAAGGATCCACTGTCATGACCACCCTTGAACGCCCACAGCCCAAGCTCTCGATGGCTGATAAAGCCGCGCGGATCGACGCCATTTGCAAAAAGGCGCGCATCCTGCCGGTAATCACCATTGCTCGTGAGGAAGACATCCTGCCGCTGGCTGACGCCCTGGCCGCTGGCGGTATCCGTACCCTGGAAGTGACCCTGCGCTCACAGCATGGCCTCAAGGCCATTCAGGTGCTGCGTGAGCAGCGCCCGGAGCTGTGTGTCGGCGCCGGTACCGTGCTCGACCGCGGCATGTTCGCGGCGGTTGAAGCTGCGGGCGCGCAGTTCGTCGTTACCCCTGGCATTACCCAGGACATTCTCGAGGCTGGCGTGGACAGTGAAATCCCGCTGTTGCCGGGCATCAGCACGCCGTCCGAAATCATGATGGGCTATGCCCTGGGCTACCGCCGGTTCAAGTTGTTCCCGGCGGAAATCAGCGGCGGGGTAGCGGCGATCAAGGCCTTTGGTGGCCCGTTCGGCGATATTCGTTTTTGTCCCACCGGCGGTGTGAACCCGGCCAACGTGCGCAACTACATGGCACTGCCGAACGTGATGTGCGTGGGGGGAACCTGGATGCTCGACAGCAGCTGGATCAAGAATGGTGACTGGGCGCGAATCGAAGCGTGCAGTGCCGAGGCGATGGCGCTGCTGGACGCCAACTGAAAACAGTTGTGTGCTTTACGGCTTGTGGGGCGCTTGGTCGGCGCCCCTTTTTTTTGCCTGGGGTATTTGCAGTGGTTGTGCTGGCCCTTTCGCGGGTAAACCCGCTCCTACGCACCGATCTGCGGTGGACACACACCGGGTGTTGGACACAGGCCGTCGTAGGAGCGGGTTTACCCGCGAATGGGCCGGGCCCGCTGGCCAATATCCCTGGCCGTTCACCGTTGCCGTGGCCTGCGTATTCGCGGGTAAACCCGCTCCTACACCTGATCGGTGGTGGACACACATTGGTGATTGGGCGCAGGCCGTTGTAGGAGCGGGTTTACCCGCGAAAGGGCCAGTCCAGGCCAACAAAAAAAGCCCGCATCAAACGATGCGGGCTTTCTCATCCCTCATTCCAGGCTTCAGGCCGCCTTGGCTTCCTGCTGGCTCAGCGAGCGGTTCAGTGCACTGAACAGCGCCTTGAAGCTGGCCGTGGTGATGTTCTCATCGATACCCACGCCATGTACCGGACGGCCACCGGCCACGCGCAGTTCGATGTAGGCAGCTGCCTTGGCGTTGGTGCCAGCGCCAATCGCATGCTCGTTGTAGTCCATGATCTCCACGGCAATCGGCAGGCCGGCCACCAGTGCTTCCAGGGCGCCGTTGCCCTTGCCGCGCCAGTGCAGGGTGGTTTCGCCTTCACCCGCAACTTCCACTTCCACGGCGCTGTGGCCGTTTTCTTCCTGCAGGCGATGGCTGACCAGTGCGTATGGCGCGTTGGCCTGGAGGTATTCCTTGTGCAGCAGGCTGTAGATCTGCTGGGCGGTCATTTCCAGGCCCAAGCGGTCAGTCTCACCCTGCACCACCTGGCTGAATTCGATCTGCATGCGACGCGGCAGGCTGATGCCATATTCCTGCTCGAGCAGGTAGGTGATACCGCCTTTGCCCGATTGGCTGTTGACGCGGATTACCGCTTCATAGCTGCGGCCGATGTCGGCCGGGTCGATCGGCAGGTAAGGCACCTCCCACAGTTCCCCATCCTGCTGCTTGGCGAAGCCCTTGCGGATGGCGTCCTGGTGCGAGCCGGAGAACGCGGTATGGACCAGGTCGCCCACATACGGGTGACGTGGGTGTACCGGCAACTGGTTGCATTCTTCGACCACCTTGCGCACGCCGTCGATGTCGGAGAAGTCCAGCAACGGGTCGATGCCCTGGGTGTAGAGGTTCAGTGCCAAGGTCACCAGGTCGACGTTACCGGTACGCTCGCCGTTGCCGAACAGGCAGCCTTCGGCACGGTCGGCGCCGGCCATGAGGCCCAGTTCGGTGGCAGCGATGCCGGTGCCGCGGTCGTTGTGGCAGTGCAGGCTGATGATCACGCTGTCGCGGCGGCTGACGTTGCGGCAGAACCACTCGATCTGATCGGCGTAGATATTTGGCGTGGACACTTCCACGGTGGCCGGCAGGTTGAGGATGATCTTGTGTTCAGGGGTAGGGTTCCACACCTCGATGACCGCGTCGCAGACCTCCTTGGCGAACTCCATTTCAGTGGCGCTGAAGGTTTCTGGCGAGTACTGGAAGGTCCACTGGGTTTCCGGCTGCTGGGCGGCGTACTTGACGAACAGCTTGGCCGCGTTCACCGCGATGTCCTTCACGCCTTGCTTGTCCTGATTGAAGACGATGCGGCGGAACGACGGGCTGGTGGCGTTGTACAGGTGGACGATGGCCTTCTTCGCACCGCGCAGCGATTCGAAAGTACGGGCAATCAGGTCTTCACGTGCCTGGGTGAGCACCTGGATGGTGGTGTCATCCGGGATGTGGCCGTCCTCGATCAGGGTGCGCACGAAGTCGAAATCGGTTTGCGAGGCAGACGGGAACGAGGCTTCGATCTCCTTCACGCCAACCTGCACCAAGGTCTTCCAGAAGCGCAGTTTCTTCTCCGAGTCCATCGGCTCTATCAGCGACTGGTTGCCGTCACGCAGGTCGGAACTGCACCAGATAGGTGCCTGGGTGATGGTCTTCGACGGCCAGGTACGGTCAGGCAGGTCGATGGTCGGGAAAGCGCGGTATTTCTTCGAAGGGTCTTTGAGCATGGTCATGGAAGCAATCCTTTTGTGTGCGGCCGAGATCGGGCCTGCCGAGCGATAACGATATGAAGAGGCGAGGCGACGCGATTCAGCCTGGTAGTCGGGCGCTGACCAGGCAGAGGCTGCGATGTTGTCGGAGCAGGATGAGGGTGCTGAAGGTTTTCATGCCTTCAAACTTAACCAGTGGGGTGGGGGATGGCAAGCGTTCGGGAAAAATTGAGAGGAATGCTTAAAAAAAGCCATTAGGCGAGATTTTATGGCTTGGATCTGCTGGGCGCTTATTGATGTTTGCGCAGTATTTTTCGATGGCGCAACACAGTTGAACTGCTGTCGACTGTGCTGGCCTCTTCGCGGGCATGCCCGCTCCCACAAGTATTGTGCTGTGTCTGAAGGCTTCGCTCCCACAAGTATTGAGCTGTGTCTGAAGGCTTCGCTGTACCTGTGGGAGCGGGCGTGCCCGCGAAGCAGGCGCCGCAGTTTCAGGGCTGGAACGCGCCAATGAAAATCGCCGGGTCCACCCGCGCATCGTTCAGGCTGACGTTCCAGTGCATGTGCGGCCCGGTAGCCCGCCCGGTCGAGCCCACGCGTCCGACCACCTCGCCACGACGCAGTTGCTGGCCGACCTGCACATCGATTTTCGACATGTGGCAGAACATGCTGATAAAGCCCTGCCCATGGTCGACGAACACCGTGCGGCCGTTGAAGAAATAGTCTCCCACCAGAATCACTTTGCCATTGGCGGGTGTCTTGATCGGCGTGCCTGCCGGCACCGCAAAATCCAGCCCCGCATGCGGGTTGCGTTCTTCGCCGTTGAAGAAGCGGCGCACGCCGAACTTGCTCGACAGCGGGCCGTTGACCGGCTTGTCGAGAACCAGGTTGCTCGGCAGGTTCGGGCTGAAGCTGCGGTAGGCCTTGATCTGCTCGGCCAGCTCGCGCTCGATGCGCTTGAGGTCGGCCGGGTTCGGGTTGACCTGGCGCGTGTTCTTCAGGGTAATGCGCTGCTCAGGGTACTTCTTGCTGCCTACGCTGAAAGGCAGGGTGCGCCCGCCCTGGTTCAGCACTGCGGTGCCGGGCTTCTGGGTCAGCGGGATGCCGACGATGGCCAGCCAGTTGTCCTGCTCCTTCACCACCAGCACCGGTTTGCCGTCGAAACGGGCGCTGGGTGCGTTGGCGGCGGGGCCTAGGTCGACGACTGCCACACCGCCGGGTACCGGTTTGTTCAGTGTGCGGGTGATGTAGCTGGCCTGGGCGCCGCCGGCCAGCAGCAGCAGGGAAAGGGCAAGCAGATGCGCGAGCACGCGGGGCATGTGTCAGTCCAGTAGTGAGAGGGTGACCGGGGTCAGGTGGTTGTCTTCGACCCGCACCAGCAGCTCGCCTTCGTTCAGGCGGGCGGTCAGGCGTTGGCCGTTGCGGGTCTGTTCGGCGCTGCGAATGGCCTGGCCTTGCTCATCCAGCAAAATGCTGTATCCGCGGGCCAGGGTGGCCAGCGGACTGACCACCTGCAGTGTCTGCAACTGGGCCTGGAACCGCTGGCGACGGTCCTTGAGCACCTCGCGCATGGCCCGTGGCAGGCGCTCGGCCAGGCTGTCCAGGCGCTGGTTCAGCAGTTTCAGGTTACGCCCCGGATGCTGCGCGGCCAGGCGGGCGTCCAGGCGTGCCAGGCGTTCGCGGCGCTGGTTGAGGTTGAGCATGAACGCGCGACGCAGGCGCATGTCCAGGTCGTCCAGGCGTTGAGCCTGCTGGCGCAAACGCTCGCCTGGGTGGCGCAGGCGCCGGGTGAGTGACTCCAGGCGCAGGCGGTCGTGGGTCAGGCGGTTCTGCATGCGCAGCAGCAGGCGCCGTTGCAGGCCATCCAGGCGTTGCCGAAGGCCGCTGTTGTCAGGGGCCAGCAGCTCGGCGGCCGCAGACGGGGTGGGCGCGCGCACGTCAGCCACGAAGTCGCTGATCGACACGTCGGTTTCATGGCCCACGGCGCTGACAATCGGCGTGACGCAGGCGGCCACGGCACGCGCCACGGCTTCCTCGTTGAAACACCACAGGTCTTCCAGCGAACCCCCACCCCGCGCCAGAATCAGCGCATCGAAGCCGAGGCTGTCGGCCAGGCGGATGGCGCGTACGATCTGCGCGATGGCTTCGCGGCCCTGTACCGCCGTAGGTATCAGGTTCAGCTCCACCTGCGGGGCACGGCGGCCGAACACGCTGATGATGTCGCGGATCACCGCGCCAGTGGGCGAGGTGATGATGCCGATGCGCTGCGGGTGAGCCGGCAGTGGCTTCTTTCGTTCGGCGCTGAACAGCCCCTCGGCACCGAGTTTTTCCTTCAGGGCCTCGAAAGCCAGGCGCAGCGCGCCATCACCGGCTGGCTCGACGGTGTCGAGAATCAGCTGGTAGTCGCCACGCCCCTCGAACAGCGAAACCTTGCCGCGCACCCGCACCGCCAGGCCATCGCGCAGCGCCTGGCGTACCCGCGTGGCGTTCTGCCGGAACAACGCACAACGCACCTGGGCGCCGCTGTCCTTGAGGGTGAAGTACATGTGGCCGGACGCCGGGCGGGCGAGGTTGGAGATTTCGCCTTCCACCCACACGCTGCGGAAAACGTCTTCCAGCAGCACGCGGGCGCGGCCGTTGAGTTGGCTGACGGTAAGGACCTCGCGGTCCAGCCCGAGTCGTTCGAAAGGGTCTTTGATCATGGCTGGCATCATAAATGACATCGGCCCCGGTTGTCTGTCCCGGGCCCTGTTGGAGCGGGTGCACCGGCGAAGAACAAGGTTCAGGCCTGCAGGGCCGTTACGAACTGCCTGGCTATCTGCCCCGCATCGCGGCGACAGGCCAGCGCCACTGTGCTCTGGCAATCGCCTTCCAGCGCCACGAAACTGACCGAAGCGGGTGCGATCTGGCGCATGCACTCTGGCAACAACGCCACCCCAAACCCCGCCTGTATCAGCTGCAACTGCGTAGTCTTGCGCGACAGTACCTGCGCCGCCTGCGGGAAGAACCCTGCCCCCATGCACAACGAGGCCGACAGGTAGCTCAAGCCACCGCGATCCCGGTGCGGGATGGAAATGAAGCGTTCTTCCTTCAATTGCTCCAGTTGCACGTGCTGAGTACCCGCCAAGGGGTGCCCAGCGGCGACCGCCAGCAACAAGGGTTCGTCGAACAACTCATGCAGCACCACGCCTTCATGCTGGCGCAGCACCGGCAAGCGCAACAGGCCGATATCCAGCCGTCCGGCAGCAATGTCTTCCAGCTGTGCCTCCGATGACTGCTGCGCAATCTCCAGCGAAACCCCTGGGTTGTGCTTCAGGTAGTTCCCCAGGCGAGCCAGAAGCCCGCCGGTCAGCGGCACGGTGCTGGAATGGTTCAGGCGCAAGCTGCCTTGCAACCCTTGGCCAATGTCACGGGTAACCCGCTCGGCCTGTGCCAGGTCGGCCAGCAAGCGTCGCGCCCGTTCAAGAAAGGCCTGACCCGCCAGCGTCAGGCGAGGCAGGCGCGCCGTGCGTTCGAACAGCGGCGTGCCCAGTTGTTGCTCCAGCTCCTTGATCTGCCGGCTAAGGGCCGACTGGGCGACGTACAGGCGCTCGGCTGCACTGCTGAAACTGCCGCACTCGGCGATCTCCACGAAGTAACGCAACTGTCGGATCGACGTCATGTCATGCCTTTTCGAGATGGCTTTTTGGATAAAGGCATATTAGTCGGCATGGCTCATGGCTGGCTAACCTTTGCCTGTCTTCCCAGGAACTGCTGCCATGCTTGCCCAACTGTCGTTTTCCGGCCTTGACTGGCTGCCGATCCTGTTCGCCATTGCTGCGGCCTACATCGTCTTCGGCATCGCCGGCTTCGGTACTGCACTGGTGGCGGGGCCGGTGCTGATTCACTTCATGCCGTTGTCACGCATCATCCCGTTGCTGGTGCTGCTGGATTTCGTGGCCGCGTTCGGCAACCTGCTGCCGTCGCGCCGGGATGTGGTACGCAGTGAATTGCTGCGGCTGCTGCCCTTCATGGCCTTGGGTTGTACGTTGGGCGTGGTGTTCCTGCTGCAACTGAAGTCCGACCTGTTGCTGCTGTTGATGGGGGTATTCGTGACTGCCTATGCAGTTTACGGGCTGGCAGTGAAAGTGAGGCCAGCCAGCCTGTCCGGCTTCTGGGCGGTGCCGATGGGCACGGCAGGCGGGTTGTTCGGGGCTTTGTTCGGCAGCGGCGGGTTTCTTTATGCCCTTTACCTGAGCGCACGGCTGGAGGTGAAGGAACAGGTACGCGCCACCCAGAGCGCGCTGATCAGCTGCAGTACGATAGTGCGTCTGTCACTGTTCCTGATTGCCGGTGTCTATGCCGACCAAAGCCTGCTGCTGCTCGCCGCCTCCCTGCTGCCTGTCATGTTCATTGGCCTTTGGGTAGGGCGTCGGTTGACCAACCGGTTGTCCCGCGAAGCGTTCGTACGGCTGGTGACCTGGCTGGTGCTGGCCAGTGGGCTGGCGTTGATTGGTCGCTACCTGAGCGCCTGAGCGGTAGAATTGCGTCATTACCGGCGTTTCTCAGGCTTGTCCCGTTCATGAACACCCAGAGCATCATCGTTCCAAAGCTGTCTACCGTCCCGGTGCATGAAGCCCGTGCCCGCGCCATCCTGCGCTGGCTGGTGCGCGAAAAGGTCGTCGAGGAGCAGCTGACCACCTGTGGCCGCACCGGCAACCGCATGGGCCACGCCCTGGCGGCAGGGGCGCGCAAAGTGGCCCTGCACCCGGAAAAACTGCCCTTCGACGAACCGGTCAACGGCCTGGAAGTGATGCTCAAACGCTGCATCTATACCCCCACCGAAGGCTTCCTCGAAGAAGCCGGTTGCCCGGAGTGCCGGCGCGAGGTAGGCGAGCCGTTGTTCGAAAGCCTGGAAGAGTGGATGCCGGCAGTGAGCGACAACTTCACCTGCCCACTGTGCGGCTTCGAAGATGACATCAATGGCTTCATTTACCTGCAGCCATGTGCCTTTTCCAACCTGGGGTTCATCTTCAACAACTGGGGCGAGGCCGGGTTCACCCAGGCCTTTCTCGACAGCTTCGCCGACTGGCTCGACCAGCCGGTGGCCGTGGTGCAGGTAAAACTGCCACAAGCCTGACCGAAGGCCCTTATTTTGCATTGAGCGGCGCGCCATGCATGAGTATAATGGCGCGCTTCCATTTTTCCCGCCCGGGAGCCCCCGCGATGCTGCGTATCAGCCAAGAAGCCCTGACCTTCGACGATATCCTCCTTGTACCTGGCTATTCCGAGGTACTGCCCAATGAAGTCAGTCTCAAGACCCGTTTGACCCGTGGCATCGAGCTGAACATTCCGCTGGTTTCCGCTGCCATGGATACCGTGACCGAAGCGCGTCTGGCCATTGCCATGGCTCAGGAAGGCGGTATCGGCATCATCCACAAGAACATGACCATCGAACAACAGGCCGGCGAAGTGCGCAAGGTCAAGAAGTTCGAGGCTGGCGTGGTCAAGGACCCGATCACCATCGACGCCGATGCCACTGTGCGCGACCTGTTCGAGCTGACCCGCCTGAACAACATCTCCGGCGTGCCGGTACTGGCCAACGGCGACCTGGTCGGCATCGTCACCTCCCGTGACGTGCGCTTCGAAAATCGCCTGGACGCCAAGGTTCGCGACGTGATGACGCCGAAAGAGCGCCTGGTCACCGTCCGCGAAGGCGCCGACAAGAACGAAGTTCGCGAGCTGCTGCACAAGCATCGCCTGGAAAAAGTCCTGATCGTTGACGACAAGTTCAACCTCAAGGGCATGATGACCGTCAAGGACATCGAAAAAGCCAAGGCTTACCCGCTGGCCAGCAAGGACGACCAAGGTCGCCTGCGCGTCGGCGCCGCCGTCGGCACCGGCAAGGACACCGGCGAGCGCGTTGCTGCCCTGGTGGCGGCTGGCGTTGATGTCGTCGTCGTCGACACTGCCCACGGCCACTCCAAAGGTGTGATCGACCGCGTACGCTGGGTGAAGGAAACCTACCCGCAAGTGCAGGTGATCGGCGGCAACATCGCCACCGGCGCTGCCGCCAAGGCCCTGGCCGAAGCGGGTGCCGATGCGGTCAAGGTCGGTATCGGCCCTGGCTCTATCTGCACCACTCGTATCGTTGCCGGTGTCGGCGTGCCGCAAATCAGCGCCATCGCCAACGTCGCCGCAGCACTGGAAGGCACTGGCGTGCCACTGATCGCTGACGGCGGTATCCGCTTCTCCGGTGACCTGTCCAAGGCCATCGTTGCCGGTGCTTCCTGCGTGATGATGGGTTCGATGTTCGCCGGTACCGAAGAGGCCCCGGGTGAAGTCGAGCTGTTCCAGGGCCGTTCCTACAAGGCCTACCGCGGCATGGGCTCGCTGGGTGCCATGGCGCAGGCGCAAGGTTCGTCCGACCGTTACTTCCAGGACTCCTCGGCCGGCGCCGAGAAGCTGGTACCGGAAGGCATCGAAGGCCGCGTTCCCTACAAAGGCGCCCTGGCCGCGATCATCCACCAGCTGATGGGCGGCCTGCGTTCGTCCATGGGCTACACCGGCAGCGCGACCATCGAAGAAATGCGCACCAAGCCGGAGTTCGTGCGCATCACCGGTGCCGGCATGGCCGAGTCCCACGTGCACGACGTGCAAATCACCAAAGAAGCCCCTAACTACCGCGTAGGCTGAGGCTTCCAGCTACAACATAAAGCGGGGCTGTCATGACAGCCCCGCGTCGTTTCCGATTTCCACTGACGAGATTGAGTCATGGCCCTCGACATTCACGCTCACCGCATCCTGATCCTCGATTTCGGTTCCCAGTACACCCAGCTGATCGCCCGCCGCGTGCGCGAAATCGGCGTGTACTGCGAACTGCACCCGTTCGACATGGACGATGAAGCGATCCGCGAATTCAACCCGCGCGGCATCATCCTCGCCGGCGGCCCCGAGTCGGTCCACGAAGCCAACAGCCCGCGCGCTCCGCAGGCCGTGTTTGACCTGAATGTGCCTGTGCTGGGTATCTGCTACGGCATGCAGACCATGGCCGAGCAGATGGGCGGCAAGGTAGAAGGTTCCGACCTGCGTGAGTTCGGCTATGCCCGTGTGGACGTTGTCGGCAAGAGCCGCCTGCTCGACGGCATCGAAGACCACGTTGATGACGACGGCGTGCTGGGCCTGGACGTGTGGATGAGCCACGGTGACAAGGTCACCCAGATGCCTGGCAACTTCAACATTCTGGCCAGCACCCCAAGCTGCCCGATCGCCGGCATGTACGACGACGTCCGCGGCTACTACGGCGTGCAGTTCCACCCCGAAGTGACCCACACCAAGCAAGGTGGTCGCATCCTGTCCCGCTTCGTGCGGGACATCTGCGGCTGTGAAGCCCTGTGGACGGCGTCCAACATCGTCGAAGACGCCATCGCCCAGGTGCGTGCGCAAGTCGGTTCGGCCAACGTTCTGCTGGGCCTGTCCGGCGGCGTTGACAGCTCGGTGGTTGCCGCGCTGCTGCACCGCGCCATCGGCGACCAGCTGACCTGCGTATTCGTCGACAACGGCCTGCTGCGCCTGCACGAAGGCGACCAGGTGATGGCCATGTTCAAAGAGAACATGGGCGTCAAGGTGATCCGCGCCGACGCTGAAAAGCAGTTCCTCGACAACCTGGAAGGCGAAGCGGACCCTGAGAAGAAGCGCAAGATCATCGGCCGCACCTTCATCGACGTGTTCGATGCCGAAGCCAGCAAGCTGGAGAACATCCAGTTCCTCGCCCAGGGCACCATCTACCCGGACGTGATCGAGTCGGCTGGCGCCAAGAGCGGCAAGGCCCACGTGATCAAGTCGCACCACAACGTTGGTGGCCTGCCGGAGGAGATGAACCTCAAGCTGGTCGAGCCGCTGCGTGAACTGTTCAAGGACGAAGTGCGCAAGATCGGCCTGGAACTGGGCCTGCCGTACGACATGGTCTACCGCCACCCGTTCCCGGGCCCGGGCCTGGGCGTGCGTATCCTCGGTGAAGTGAAGAAGGAATACGCCGACATCCTGCGTCGCGCCGACCACATCTTCATCGAAGAGCTGCGCAAGGCCGACTGGTACCACAAGACCAGCCAGGCGTTCGTGGTGTTCCAGCCGGTCAAGTCGGTCGGCGTCGTCGGCGACGGCCGTCGCTACGCCTGGGTCGTGGCCCTGCGTGCCGTCGAGACCGTGGACTTCATGACCGCGCGTTGGGCACACCTGCCGTACGAGCTGCTGGAAACTGTCAGCGGTCGTATCATCAACGAAATCGACGGTATCTCGCGCGTTACCTACGACGTGTCGAGCAAGCCGCCTGCCACTATCGAGTGGGAGTGATCGGGTAGCCAGCCCAGGCTGGCACCCGCAGGACGGATACACCAGAAAGCCCGCATGATTGCGGGCTTTCTGGTTCTTGTTCGTTCAGATTGCTTATTCTTCTGGCTTTCTGGCAAATAGCGCTTTCTGGTAGGCGTTATAGGAAAGCAGCCTGCTCCTCACTGCGATGAACTCGTCACCCTCCACGCGTTGCGGGTGCTTTTCCTGCGGGTCATCCTCAAGGTTGTATTTGGTCAGGGTGTCCGAACTGAATTCGTATATGTATTTGTACGGGTGCTCCACCAAGGCTGACGCCAGTTGGTCAAAGAACGTGGACATGAAGAATGTGCGTTTCCCCTGTTCCCTCAACAAGCTGATGCCTTGTACAGAGAGGGGGGATTCGGTCACATCAAAAAAATCGGCAACCGTGGGCGCAATATCGATCTGGTGACTGGTGGTTGAGGCGGGTTTGGGCAGTGACTTTCCATTACTCCAGAAAATCAGGGGTACGCTCACTTCTTCTTCGTGCATGGACGCGTTGTGAATGAACAGACCGTGCTCACCAAATGACTCACCGTGGTCACCCACGAGCACGAATAATGTCGAGTCTAGAAGGCCTTGCTTGTCGAAGGATGTCAGCATTTCACCCAGCACGCTGTCTGTCTTGGCTATGCATTCTTCATACTTTTCCAGCTCGCTCTGTAATGGGGGCCCTTGGCTGCATTGGTAGGGGTAGTGGGCTGCGCTTGGGAAATAGAGCGCGATGAAACCCTTGCCATTCTTTTTGATGTTTTCCAGGTAAGCGATGCTGGACGAAAACAGCTGTTCATCACTTTCACCGAAGCTGCTGGCGTTTTGTGAGCGGTTCTCGGCGGGGATGAGCTCCGAAACTGCGTAAGCATTCGACACACCGATGGATTTCAGGAAGCCCTCCATGTTTTCGAACTGCAGGTACAGCGAGCTGAAGGCGACGGCTTCCATGTTTTTCCTGTTCTTCAGCTCATGGATGACACTGGGTTGCAGCAGGTACATGGCTTCTTTGATTTCAATATCAGGGTAGGCATGCAGCCCCGTCAGGATCGCGTGGTAGCCTTTGGACGAGTGAGGCACTGAAACGTACGATTTGAAGAGCATGCCCTCCCGAGCGAGCTTATCGAAGGTGGGGTAGCGCTCGGCGGTTTTGATGTCGGGAGCAAACACGCTGTTCCAGCGCACTGACTCCAGAACGATGAAGACCAGGTTCTTGAAGTCTGGCGTGGGGTGAGATTGAAGTTTTCGGATTTCGTTGACACTGGTCAGCGGGTAGGCGGGTTGTTCGAATGGCAGCGACGGTCTATGCGGCGCTGCGGTCAAGGAAGTGGTGTTTCTGAGTGTTGTGACCAGCGGGCTGATGACAATGTTTTCGTTCAGGTGATAGCGCGCGTCTTTGGCATGGATGGAGCCGAAGAGCAGGGCGCCTATCACCAGCAGTGATGCCCAGAGGTGCTGTCTTTTCTTTACTGTGCGGGTGCGCTGTTCTTTATAAGCGATGCAGGTTGCCAGCCCAGCGAAAGACCAGGTCGCCAGGTAAGCCAGAAAAAGCACAAAGACAATGAACCTGAATGTGTGCCCGAAACCGGCAGCTTGCGTGAGAAACACCTCGGCCCCGGAGGTCAGGTTGCTTGCGTTTTGCAGGCTGTAGCTTATCAGTTGCCAGTCCAGTGGCTTCAGCCATAGCTCCCGAACACGCATGTCCACCAGCAGGAACAGCAGCAAGGCACCTGAGGCGATGCTCAACAGATAGAAGTTGAATTTGTTTCTGGTAATGGTGTTGGCGGCAATTACATAGAGGGCGACCACTAACAGCACGTCTTGAAGCAAGTACAGGGCAATGTCGAAAACACCGGTCTCCACCCATCGATGGGAGAAAAACTCGATCAGGATGATCTTCGGTGCCAGCAGCAGGCCTGCAGCGAGCAGGAGCGAGATATGCAGTAATGAATTCCTGAGCCACATGGTGTCTACCTTCGCATTCACAGAGCCGGCGTCTTGTCTGAAGCGATAGGCGGGCAAAAGGCCAGCACCTGCGCACCCCGTTTTTGACTTAAGCAGCCCACCCTGAATTCGGCAAGTCAGCCCCGGGGCGTTGGGTTGGTACCGAGGGGGGAGCGGGTTGCCACTGGCGATCGCGGCCGCTAACCGGTCGTGCGACAAGACTTCACTTAATATTTCGCAAATGCAGGTGTATCGTATTCGCCCTTCATCGCCAGCCCCTGCTGGCAGACTGATTGCGCAGAAACGAGGTACCCGCACCGATGTCCTTTACCCGTCGACAAATGCTCAAAGGCCTTACTGGTCTGGTTGTGGTAGGCCTGGGCGCCGGGGGCGCGGCGCGCTACTGGCTGGGCAAGGTCGAGGACGAGAATGCCGGGCACGACTACGAGCTGATTGCCGCCCCACTGGAAGTGGAGCTGGTGCCGGGTTTCAAGACCGAAGCCTGGGCCTTCGGCCCGTCGGCACCTGGCACCGAACTGCGGGTGCGCCAAGGCACCTGGTTGCGGGTGCGCTTCATCAATCACCTGCCGGTCGAAACCACCATCCACTGGCACGGCATCCGCCTGCCGCTGGAGATGGATGGTGTGCCATACGTTTCGCAACTGCCGGTCAAGCCTGGTGAGTACTTCGATTACAAATTCCGCGTGCCGGACGCCGGCAGCTATTGGTATCACCCCCATGTCAGCAGTTCCGAGGAGCTGGGCCGCGGTCTGGTCGGGCCGCTGATCGTCGAGGAACGTGAACCCACCGGGTTCCAGCATGAACGTACGCTGAGCCTGAAGAACTGGCATGTGGACGAGCAGGGCGCATGGCTGCCTTTCAGCATCCCGCGCGAGGCCGCGCGCAACGGCACTGCCGGGCGGTTGATCACCATCAATGGCCAGGCCGACTCGATCACCGAGCTGCCGGCCGGCCAGGTGGTGCGGGTGCGCCTGCTGAACCTGGACAATACCTGGACCTACCGCCTCAACCTCAAGGGCAACTGCGAGGCGAGAATCTATGCCCTCGATGGCAACCCAGTGACCCCGCGTGCGCTGGATGAGTACTGGCTAGGCCCGGGCATGCGTATCTGCCTGGCCATCCGCATTCCCGAGGCGGGTGAGGAAATCTCCCTGCGCGACGGTTTCGTGCGCCTGGGCACCCTGCGTTCGGTGGCCAGCAACGACGCGCCGAGTGACTGGCCGCCTGCGCTGCCGCCCAATCCGATCGCCGAGCCGGACCTGGAGAATGCCGAAAAGCTGAACTTCAATTTCGAGTGGGCGGCCAGCGTCTCTGTCACCCCTGATCCGGCCAAGCCGTCGAGCATGTGGCAGATCAACGGCCAGGCCTGGGATATTACCGACAAGACCTGCGCCGACCGCCCCATCGCCACGTTGCAGAAGGGCAAGAGCTACATCTTCGAGCTTAAGAACATGACCCAGTACCAGCACCCGATCCACTTGCATGGCATGAGCTTCAAGGTGATCGCCTCCAACCGTCACGACATCAAGGAGCCGTGGTTCACCGACACCTACTTGCTGGGCAAGAATGAGCGCGCCCAGGTAGCACTGGTGGCGGATAACCCTGGGACCTGGATGTTTCACTGCCACGTCATCGACCACATGGAAACCGGCCTGATGGCCGCGATCGCGGTGGTCTGATGCGCCCGCAGATCATTGATCGCAGTCGCGATCAGGAATTCATGCGCCTGGCGCTGGCCTTGGCCGCCGAAGGCGCGGCGTTGGGCGAGGTGCCAGTGGGGGCGGTGCTGGTGCAGCATGGGCAGGTGATCGGCCAGGGTTTCAACCGGCCGATCATCGACAGTGACCCCAGCGCGCATGCCGAGATGGTGGCGATCAGGGCGGCAGCCAGGTCGGCCAGCAACTACCGGCTACCCGGCAGCACCCTGTATGTGACCCTGGAACCGTGCAGCATGTGTGCGGGGCTAATCGTGCATTCGCGGGTGATGCGCGTGGTGTTTGGCGCGCTGGAGCCCAAGGCCGGGATCGTGCAGAGCCAGGGGCAGTTCTTTGGCCAAGGCTTTCTCAACCACCGGGTGATGGTGGAGGGCGGGGTGCTGGCGCAAGAGTGCGGGCAGATCCTCAGCGACTTCTTCAAGGCCCGCCGGGCCAAGGCTTGAGCTGCACCGGCCTCTTCGCGGGCAAGCCCGCTCCTACAGGTTCTGCGCAAATCTTGTAGGCGCGGGTTTGCCCGCGAAGAGGCCTGCTGGCTTACATCGGCGACGACTTATCCGCTGGCTTGTCCTTGTTGACCCCTGGCACATGCAGGTTGCCCTCGGCCACCTGGCCTTCGAGCTGCGGCTGGGTCACCCAGGTGAGAATGTCGTAGTAACGGCGGATGTTGGCCACGAAATGCACCGGTTCGCCCCCACGGGCATAGCCGTACTTGGTCTGCCGGTACCACTGCTTCTGAGCCAGCCGCGGCAGCATCTTCTTCACGTCCAGCCACTTGTTCGGGTTGAGCTTCTCGCGCTTGGCCAGGGTGCGGGCGTCTTCCAGGTGGCCGCCACCGACATTGTAGGCAGCAAGGGCGAACCAGGTGCGGTCCGGCTCCTTGATGCTGTCGTCAAGCTCTTCCTTGATCTTCATGAAGTACTTGGCGCCGCCCTGGATGCTCTGCCTCGGGTCCAGTCGGTTCGACACGCCCATGGCCTGGGCGGTGCGCTGGGTCAGCATCATCAGGCCGCGCACGCCGGTCTTGGAGGTGACTTCCGGCTGCCACATCGATTCCTGGTAGCCGATGGCTGCCAGCAGGCGCCAGTCGACCTGCTCGACCTTGGCGTAGCTCTTGAAGTGCTTCTCGTACTTGGGTAGGCGCTGTTGCAGGTGCTGGGCGAAGGTGTAGGCGCCGACGTAGCCAAGTACGTCGACATGGCCGTAGTAGCGGTCCTTCAAGCGCTGAAGGGTGCCGTTTTTCTGTGCCTTGTCGAGATACTCGTTGATTTCGTTGAGCAGGCTGTTGTCTTCGCCTGCGGCCACTGCCCAGCGCTGGTCGCGGGTTTCGCCCAAATCGAAGGCGACCCGCACGTTGGGGAAATACACCTGGTTCATCGCCAGTTCGTTGGAGTCCACCAGGGTCAAGTCGATCTGACCTTCGTCCACCATGCGCAGCAGGTCGACCACTTCGACGGCGTCGGATTCCTCGTATTGCAAGGCCGGGTACTGCTTTTTCAGCTCGGCCAGCTGGTCAGCATGGCTGCTGCCCTTGAGCACCATGATCTTCTTGCCGACCAAACCCTTGGCGCCGGTGGGGCGCGGGCGGCCGTTGCGGTAGATGACCTGCGGGGTCACCTCCAGATAGGGATGGGAGTATCTCACCTGGGTTTTGCGCCGCTCACTGCTGACCAGGCCGGCGGCAGCCAGTACCGGGCCGGAGGGCTTGCCGAGGGCGTCGTACAGCTCGTCCAGGTTATCGGCGGTCTCGATCTGCAGCTTTACGCCGAGATCGTCGGCGAAATGCTGGACCAGTTCGTACTCAAAGCCAGTTTCGCCGTTACGGTCCTGGAAGTAGGTTGCCGGGCTGTTGCGTGTGATCACGCGCAGCACGCCATCCTCCTTCACGCGCTCGAGGGTGCTGGGTTTTTCAACGCAGGCACCTAGCAGCAGAAAGAGTCCGGTTGCGAGAAGCCATTTGGCGCAACGCTGGCGCAAATCAGTGTGGGCGAACATAGGTTGCAGTATACGCAAAGGACTGGTCCAACCATATCTCGACAACTGTTAGCTTGTCTGGTAGCGGGTTGTGTGGTTGGGGGAGGGGGGATTGCATCAGGGCTGCCAGGTGGCCGGCTTGAGATATTCAGCGCCTGTGAGATCGAGCGCCGCCCGCGCGGCGCTTCGCGGGTAAACCCGCTCCTACGTTTGTTTCGGGCCAGTCCATCCTGTGCCTGGCGCGCGCGACCGCCTTGTTGGTACGACGCGATATCGAGAT
>NZ_JBAMDI010000047.1:0-75581 GCF_036961695.1 Pseudomonas sp. CGJS7
CCATCCACCGCGGTGGTTTCTTCGCGGGCATGCCCGCTCCCACAAGATCACCACAGTCCGTCGTAGGAGCGGGTTTACCCGCGAACACCGGCAGAGCCGGTGCCATCCACCGCGGTGGTTTCTTCGCGGGCATGCCCACACAAGATCACCACAGGCCGTCGTAGGAGCGGGTTTACCCGCGAACACCGGCAGAGCCGGTGCCATCCACCGCGGTGATTTCTTCGCGGGCATGCCCGCTCCCACAAGATCACCACAGTCCTGAGGTGTTGTGGATTACCTGTGAGGGCGGTGTCATGCCCTCAGTCCTGCAGCCGTTCCGGGCTGTTGAAGTTGCTTAGCCGGCGATCACTCTCGGCGCACTCCAGCCCTTGCACCGCCTCGCGCAGCAGGGCCTTCTGCAAACTCCGCTCGCCCGCTGCCCAGGCCTGCTCCAACACCGGCAACACCCGCTTGGGCAGTACGCTGAACATCGGCTGCCAGAAACCACCCTGACGCACCATTGCCGCGCTGTTACCGGCCACTGCCAGCCGCAGCAGGCCCTCAATCAATTCGCGATCAACCAGCGGCGCATCACAAGCCAGCACCACCACCCACGCATGACGTGCCACCCTGAGCCCGGCAATCACCCCCGCCAGCGGCCCGGGGAAGTCGGCTTCTGCATCGCCCACCAACCGGTCGGCGTATGCCTGGTATGCCGCCTGGTTGCGATTGCAGGAAATCACCAGGTCGTCGCTCAGTGGCCGCACCGCTCGATGAACATGTGCAATCAACGGCTCGCCTTGCCAGTCCACCAGGCCCTTGTCACGGCCGCCCATGCGCTGGCCGCGGCCACCGGCGAGAATGAGGATGGAGCAGGGGGGGAGTGCGTCAGGCATGAAAAAGGGTTCCGGGCAGTCATTGCCGGGAACCCTCCCATTTCACGCGGGGCTTGTCCAGTCAGCTTTCGCGGGGTACGGGTTGCCCGTCGCTGTCATGCGCCTGGCGTCGCCCGGACAGGCGCATCACCACCACGAAGAACACCGGCACGAACACCACCGCCAGGGTGGCGCTGAGCATGCCGCCGATCACCCCGGTGCCAATCGCCTGCTGGCTGGCAGAGCTTGCGCCGCTGGCGATGGCCAGGGGCACCACGCCGAGGATGAACGCCAGCGACGTCATCACTATCGGCCGCAGGCGCAGGCGGGCCGCTTGCACGGCGGCGTCGGCGGCGTCCACGCCCTGGTCAACCAGATGCTTGGCGAACTCGATGATCAGGATGGCGTTCTTCGCCGACAGGCCGATCAGGGTAATCAGGCCAACCTTGAAGAACACGTCGTTGGGCATGCCGCGCAAGGTCACCGCCAGCACCGCACCGAGCACACCGAGCGGAACGACCAGCAGCACCGCAGTCGGGATCGACCAGCTTTCGTACAGCGCAGCCAGGCACAGGAACACCACCAGCAGCGACAGCGCCATCAGCAGGGGGGCCTGGCTACCGGACAGCCGCTCCTGCAGTGACAGGCCGGTCCATTCCAGGCCGGTACCGGGCGGTAGCTGCGCCACCAGCCGCTCGACTTCGGCCATGGCCTCGCCCGAGCTGTAGCCGGCGGCTGGCTCGCCTGAGATCGACACCGCCGGGTAACCGTTGTAGCGGGTCAGTTGCACCGGGCCGCTGACCCACCTGGCCTGCACGAACGCACCCAGTGGCACCATCTTGCCGCTGTCGTTGCGCACGTGAATGTTCAGCAAGTCTTCGACCTGGCTGCGCTGGTCACCTTCGGCCTGCACCACCACCCGCTGCATGCGGCCCTGGTTGGGGAAATCGTTGACGTAGCTGGAGCCCACGGCCACGTCCAGCACCGTGCCGATATCGGCAAACGACACACCCAGTGCATTAGCCTGGCGGCGGTCGATTTCCAGCTGCACCTGCGGGCTTTCCGCCAGCGAGGCTTCGCGCACGTTGGTCAGCACCTTGCTTTTGCTGGCGCTTTCGAGCAACTGGTCACGGGCTGCCATCAGCTCGGCGTGGCCCATGCCGCCACGGTCCTGAAGACGAAATTCGAAACCGGTCGACTCACCGAGGCCGTCAATGGGGGGCGGCAGTACCGAATAGGCAATCGCGTCCTTGAGCTGGGTGAAGGCCATGGTCGCGCGGTCGGCGATCGACTGGGCGCTGTCGTCGGCGCCGCGCTCGGACCAGTCCTTGAGGGTGGTGAAGGCCAGCGCCGCGTTCTGCCCGCTACCGGAGAAGCTGAAGCCGAGGATCAAGGTGGTGTTGCCCACACCCGGTTCTTCGGCGTTGTGCGCCTCGATCTGCGCGGCTACCTGATCGGTGCGCATGCGGCTGGCGCCCGGCGGTAGCTGAATGTCGGTGATGGTGTAGCCCTGGTCTTCGGTGGGCAGGAACGCCGTAGGCAGCTGGCTGAAACCGTAGCCCAGCACCGCCAGCAGCACCGCGTACACCAGTAGGTAGCGGCCACTGCGCTTGAGCGCCTGCACCACCCAGCGCTGGTAGCCGTTGCTCATGCTTTCGAAGCGGCGATTGAACCAGCCGAAGAAGCCTTTGCGTTCATGGTGCTCGCCTTTGGCCACGGGCTTGAGCAGGGTGGCGCACAATGCCGGGGTCAGGCTGAGGGCGAGAAACGCCGAGAACAGGATCGACACCGCCATCGACAGCGAGAACTGCTGGTAGATCACCCCCACCGAGCCTTGCATGAAGGCCATGGGCAGGAATACCGCCACCAGCACCAGCGTGATGCCGACGATTGCACCGCTGATCTGGCCCATGGCCTTGCGCGTGGCTTGCTTGGGCGGCAAGCCTTCTTCGGCCATGATGCGCTCGACGTTCTCCACCACCACAATGGCATCGTCGACCAGAATACCGATGGCCAGCACCATGCCGAACAGTGTCAGCACATTGACCGAGAAGCCCATGGCCAGCATCACGGCGAAGGTGCCCATCAATGCCACTGGCACGACCAGGGTCGGGATCAGCGTGTAGCGCAGGTTCTGCAGGAACAGGAACATGACTGCGAACACCAGCAGCATGGCCTCGAACAGGGTGTTGATGACCTGCTCGATCGACACCTTGACGAACGGCGAGGTGTCGTAGGGGATGTCGTACTTGACGCCTTCCGGGAAGTAGCGCGCCAGGTCCTGCATCTTCGCCCGTACCAGGGTAGCGGTTTCCATGGCGTTGGCGCCGGGCGACAACTGCACGCTGAAGGCCGTGGCCGGTTTGCCGTTCAGGCGCGTGCCGTACTGGTATTCCTGGGCACCGATTTCAACTCGGGCGACATCCCCGATGGTGACCGTGGAGCCGTCCGGGTTGGCGCGCAGGACAATGGCAGCAAACTCTTCGGGGCTGCTCAACTGGCCTTTGACCACCACGTTGGCGGTGATCTCCTGAGTGCTGCGGCTGGGCAGATCGCCGATGCTGCCAGGGGCGACCTGGGCGTTCTGCGCAGCGATGGCTTCGGCTACATCGTTGGGCGTGAGGTTGAAACCGATCAGCTTGCGCGGGTCGATCCAGATGCGCATGGCCCGTTCGGAGCCATACAACTGGGCCTTGCCGACGCCCTTGAGGCGACGGATCTCGTCCATCACGTTACGTGCAAGGATGTCCGACAGCGCTGTTTCATCGAGCTTGCCGTCTTCGGAGGTGAGGGTCGCCAACAGCAGGAAGCCGGTGGACACTTTCTCCACCTGCAGGCCCTGCTGGGTGACCGGGCGCGGCAGGCGCGACTCGACCACCTTCAGGCGGTTCTGCACGTCGACCTGGGCCAGGTCCGGGTGGGTACCCGGGGCGAAGGTGGCGGTGATGGTGGCGCTGCCCAGGCTGCTCTGCGACTCGAAGTACAGCAGGTTGTCGGCGCCGTTGAGCTCCTGTTCGATCAGGCTGACCACGCTTTCGTCCATGGTCGCCGCCGAGGCGCCCGGGTACACGGCGTAGATTTCCACCTGCGGCGGTGCCACGTTGGGGTACTGGGCCACCGGCAGTTGCGGGATGGCCAGCGCGCCGGCCAGCAGGATGAACAGTGCGACCACCCAGGCGAATACCGGGCGATCGATGAAGAATTGCGGCATGAATCAGGCCCTCACTGGCCGGTATGCTGTGCGATGGGTGGGGCAGCGGGCGTGTTGTCGACCTGCACCTGGTCACCGGCCTTGACGTGCTGCAGGCCCTCGACCACCACCCGCTCACCGGCCGCCAGGCCTTCGCTGACGATCCAGCGGTCACCCTGGGCGCTGCCCAGTACAACCTGGCGGTCGCTGACCCGGGCGTGCTGGTCCACCACCAGCACCTTGGGCACACCGGCGCTGTCGCGCAGGATGGCGCGTTGCGGCACGCTCAGGCCCTTGGGTTGCACCGCTTGCTCCAGGCGTACCCGCACGTAGCTGCCTGGCAGCAGGTCGAGGTCCGGGTTGGGGAACTCGCTGCGCAGGGTGATCTGGTTGGTGCTGGGGTCGACGCTGATGTCGGAGAACAGCAGCTTGCCCGGCAGCGGGTAGGCGCTGCCGTCATCCTGAATCAGCGTGGCGCGTGCCTGGCCGTCGCCCACCTGCTGCAATTCGCCGGCGCGCAGGGCACGGCGCAGGGCGTTGAGCTCGCGGGTAGACTGGGTGACATCGGCATGGATCGGGTCCAACTGCTGGATGGTCGCCAGCGGGGTGGTTTCGTTTTGCCCGACCAGCGCGCCTTCGGTGACCTGGGCGCGGCCGATACGGCCGGAGATCGGCGCGGTCACGGTGGCATAGCCGAGGTTCAGCCGGGCGCGCTCCAGCGCCGCCCTGGCTTCGGCCACTTCGGCATCGGCCTGCAGGAAACTGGCCTTGGCGTTGTCGTATTCCTGGCGGCTGACGGCTTTGTCGTCGACCAGCTCGCGGTAGCGCTGCTCTTGCAGGCGCGCCTGGTACCGGGTGGCCTCGGCCTTGGCCAGCGTGGCGCGGGCGCTGTCGTGGTCGGCCTTGAACGGCGCCGGGTCGATCAGGAACAGTACATCACCCCGCTTGACGTCGCTGCCTTCGCGGTACACCCGCTTGAGCACCACACCTGCGACCCGCGCACGCACTTCGGCGGTGCGTGGCGCGAGGATACGGCCGCTGAGTTCACTGCTGATGGCCAGTGGCTGCAGTTGCAGGGTTTCCACGCGCACTTGCGCAGTGGGGGCCTGTTCGTCTGGCTCGGCGCTGTCGCTGCAACCGGCCAGGGACAGGCTCAGGAATGCCATGAGCGCCAACGGGCGCAGGCACGGGGAGAGGGTAGTAGGCATGCGGATCTTCCGATGATGACCGTGTATATGCTAAGGCAGACGCTGCCTGGGCGGCTGTTAATACCTGTAGGGCGAGTGTGAAAAAGTGTGAAGAATGATCCTGTCGAGTGGTTGGGTTCTATATTCTGGATGCGCCTGTGCTGGCCCTTTCGCGGGTGAACCCGCTCCTACGGGGACCCGCAGGAGCGGGTTTACCCGCGAAGCGCTCGCCACAGGCTTACTTCAACCCAGACGCCCAAGCACCTATGCCGAACATTTTCCTGGTCGAAGACGACAGCGCCCTGTCCGAGCTGATCGCCAGCTACCTGCAACGCAACGACTTCCATGTCCAGGTGATCGCCCGGGGCGATCATGTGCTGGACGAGTACCGTCGGCAAAGGCCTGACCTGGTCATCCTTGACCTGATGCTGCCGGGCATCGATGGCCTGCAGCTGTGCCGGCTGCTGCGCCAGGAGTCGCAGACCCTGCCAATCCTCATGCTGACGGCCCGCGACGACAGCCATGACCAGGTGCTAGGCCTGGAAATGGGGGCCGACGACTACGTGACCAAACCCTGTGAGCCACGCGTGCTGCTGGCCCGGGTGCGCACGCTGCTGCGCCGCAGCAGTGTCAACGAACCGCGCCTGGACAACGACCTGATCCTGATTGGTGGCCTGCGTATCGACCTGGCCGAGCGCACGGTGAGTTGGCGCGGCGAGGAGGTGGAGCTGTCCAGCGGTGAGTACAACCTGCTGGTGGTGCTGGCGCGCAATGCTGGTGAGGTGATGAACCGCGACCGTATCCTGCAACAGCTGCGTGGCATCGAGTTCAATGGCACCGATCGCTCCGTTGACGTGGCCATTTCCAAACTGCGGCGCAAGTTCGACGACAACGCCGGCGAAGCGCGCAAGATCAAGACCGTGTGGGGCAAGGGCTACCTGTTCAGCCGTGTCGAGTGGGAGTGCTGATCGGCCATGCTCAAGATCCTGGTGCGGTTGTACCTGGTGATCATCGTCGCCTACGCCGGTGCATTGCTGTTCATCCCTGACACCATCGTCGGCCTGTTCCGCGACCGGTTCATGGCCTACAACCTGGACCAGGCCAAGGGTGTACAAGCGTTGATCGTGCGCCAGTTCCGCCTGGCCCCGCGCGAGCAGTGGCCAGCGGTGGAGCAGGAACTGGCCAGTGATTTCGCGCCGCTGGAACTGCAGCTGCTGCGCAGGGATCAGGCCGGTTTGAGCGATGAGGAGCAGGCGCGCCTGGAGCATGGCCTGTACGCAGTGCGCATTGCCGAGTGGGGCTATTACGAGACGGTGCTGGCGCCGCTGGACAAGGAGTGGCTGGTACGCCTGCATTCCCCGCCAGACCCGCTGGACATCAACGTGCTGTCGTGGGGCGTGACCGTGTTGATTGGTGCAGCCATGCTGGGTTGCCTGCTGCTGTGGGTCTGGCCGCACTGGCGTGATCTGGAGCGCCTCAAGGAGACCGCTCGGCGCCTGGGCCAGGGGCAGATGGCCGAGCGTACGCACATTTCGCCTCACTCCAACATTGGTGAACTGGCCGGGGTATTCGACACCATGGCCAGTGACCTGGAACGCCATGTCAACCAGCAGCGTGAACTGCTCAATGCGGTATCGCACGAGTTACGCACGCCACTGACCCGGCTGGACTTCGGCCTGGTGCTGCTGTTCGACGAAGTGCCGCCAGCCAGCCGCAAGCGCCTGCTGGAGCTGGTCGGGCATGTGCGCGAGCTGGATGAACTGGTGCTGGAGCTGCTGTCCTATAGCCGGTTGTACAACGCCGACCAGGCGCGGGAGCGGGTGGAGGTATCGCTGCTGGAGCTGGTCGACAGTGTGCTTGGGGGCTTTGCCGAGGAACTCGATGGCCGGGGTATCCAGTGGGAAGTGCGCGCCGAGGGTGAGTTGCCGCGCTTTGTACTGGACCCGCGACTGACGGCGCGCGCGGTGCAGAACCTGGTGCGCAATGCCATGCGCTATTGCGATGAAAGCCTGTTGCTGCGTTTGCGCCTGGAAGCCGATGGCGCCTGCCTGCTGACGGTGGAGGATGACGGGATTGGCGTCCCTGTGGAGGAGCGCGAGCGGGTTTTCCAGCCGTTCTACCGTCTGGACCGCAGTCGCGATCGCAACACCGGTGGTTTTGGCCTGGGGTTGGCCATCAGCCGGCGGGCGATCGAGGGGCAGGGTGGCACCTTGACCCTGGCGCAGTCGGCGCTGGGTGGGGCGCAGTTCAGGATTCGTTTACCCGCCGGCGGATAGGGGCGCCGCAACCGCGAAGAGACGGGCCTGCTAATCCTGCTCTGCCAGCTCGCTGGACCACGACACAAAGCGGTCCTTGCCAGTGTGCTTGGCTTCATACAATGCCTGATCGGCGCGGACCAGCGCGGTGGTCAGGCTCTCTCCCCGGTCGACCCTGGCCAGGCCAATGCTGATGGTGACCGGGTGCTCGCCAGCGTCCTCGCGCACGCGCTGGCACAGCGCGGCCACTCGCTGCTCGGCCCCTTGCTGATCCAGCCCTTCAAAGAAGATCGCAAACTCTTCACCTCCCAGCCGGGCAAACGCCTGATCGGCCATGCTTGTCTTGATATGCAGGGCCACGCGCTTGAGCACTTCATCGCCCACGTCATGGCCGAAACGGTCATTGACCCGCTTGAAATTGTCGATATCGATCATGGCCAGGTACTGCCCGGACGTCGCCATCCGCAGCTGGCGGTCGGCCTGGGCCATGAACGAGCGGCGGTTGGGAATGTCGGTCAGGGCATCGACGTAGGCCTGCTCCAGCAACACCTTGGACAGGTAGAAATTATGCAGCTTGGCCTTGCGGATCTGCAGGTAGCTGTAGCTGACCAGGCCGCTTAGAAAAACGGCATAGCTGATCAGCATGGCGCCTTCGAGCGCATCGGGCTCGATGCGGGTGTGGTAGAACGGATTAAGCATCACCCAGGTGATGACCATGGCGCAGAAGAATGACCAGCGCCGCACCGGTAGCACCGACATGGCATACAGCACGGTGGACACCCCGAGCACCAACCACACCGGGCGCAGGGCTATCGGGATGCCTTCGATCACCAGGCGCATGCCCAGGGTGATGACGGTAATGAACAGCAGGTTGAGCACGTCGAAGTGATGGCTGCGGCGAGTGAAATGCAGCACTACGATCAGGCTGCCGAGCAGGGCGATGAACAGGAAGGACAGCCAGGTGAAGCCTTGGTCGCCGAGGAAGCTGACGATCAGGTCGAAGACCAGCCAGATCAGGACGCTGATCGAGAATACCAGCAGGCAGAACGAGCGCATGGACTCGAATTCGTGCTGGCGGAACTCGGCGCGCAGGGCGGCGGGCGCGACCTGCTGGCGTACGTGGGCTTCGATGGTCTTGAACATCGGTGGGCTCCTGAGGCTACTACTTTTTCAGGCCTGGAACTTTCGCGGGTAAACCCGCTCCTACAGGGACCGTACGGTGTGGGGGCCCTGTGGGTTTATCCGCGAAGAGGCCGGCCCTGGTAATTCATTGCTGTGGCAAGATACCTCGGGCCCAAGGCCGGTAGCGCAAGGCAAACACTGCCTCGGCATGGCACCCGCTACCCAGCCGGGGCTCGGCGGGCTCCGCCCGAAACGCCTGCTCCGGCGCGCTCACCTGGCGGAACGCCTCGCGCACCACACCCACCCGGCACGGCAGGGCCTGCTCATAGCCCTGACGCACCAACGCCGGCAAACGCCCGGTGCCGGCGCCATCCTGCCACCACACAGTCAAGCCCAAGCCGGCCAGTTGATCCAGCCAGAGGGCATTGACCCGCGGCGTCAGCTTGCCTGTGCTGAAGGCGCTGATATGCAACGGCTTGTCCAACTGGCGGTTGAAGGCCTGCAACTGGCTGTACAGCGCATCGCGCCGTTCGGTCTCGCGCAGATGCTGGTCGTCCAGCTCCATGGGCAGGTACCAGCCGTCCACTGGCAACTGCCAGGCCTGGCGCAGTTGCTGGTACTGGCTGAGCGAGCGCCCCAGCTGCGCTTTCCAGTAGCTGTTCAGGCCCTCGCCATCCAGCTCGTCGAGTCGCTGGTAGTAGGCCGGGTCCATGTACAGCCCCAGCACCAGCTGCAAGCCCTCGGCACGCGCGGTGCGCAGGCTGTTGGCCAGCCAGCCCTGGGCACCGCCGAAATCGCTGTCGCCATAGGCACTCCATTGCACGATCAGGGTTTTGCCACCCCTGGCCACGGTGGCTTGCCACAGGTGCTGCCACTGGGCGGGTGTGACGCTGGCATCGCGGTTAAGGGGTTGGTAGAACAGGCGCTGGTCAGCGGTGGCCGGTAGGCACAGGGCCAGCAGGCAGAAGGCGATGAGCGTACGCATCAGAAGGTCATCTCCGCACCGACCAGCACACCGTTGGCGCGCTCGTAGAGGTTACCGCCCAGCGATTGCTGGTACTCGGCACGCACTTTCAGCGAGCCGCGGTAGGCGTTGTAGCGGTCGTCGTCGAACCACCATTGCCAGCGCACGCCAACCCCGGCGCGGGCGTCCTGGCGCCAGTCGTTGCTGGGGTCCTGGCTGGAGAACTCGACAAAGCCGTAGGGCATGAGCGTTTGCGGCGAGCTGCCCGGCAGCTTCCAGGCGTGGCCCTGCTGGTAGCGCGACAGCCAGGCATGGTCGCCGGCTCGGGTCCACCAGGCAGCATCGAGGTAGAGGAATCGTTCGTTCCAGTCGTCCTCATCGATGCGCCAATCGTTGCGCCAGCCTCCCTGGTCGAGGAACGAGGCGGTGGCGCGCAGCAGCAGGTCATTGCTCGATTCGGCGTGGTGGCGCAAATCGCCCCAGTTGCCGCCGACCTTGGCCGGGCTCAGTAACTGGCCAAGGCTGAGACCGCGATAGTGTGCTTCGTCGATCTGCCGCTGGTGGTAAAGCTCGGCATACAGGTTGAGGTTGGACTGGCCGAGCGGCTTGTAGCGCAGGCCGACACCGGTTCCCATGCTCTGGGCATAGTCGGTGCGGCTTTGGCCACCGAACAGTACCCGGCCATACACTGACAGGGTGCTGCCATTGCGGCTGGGCTCCTCGCCCAGGGCATGGTCCCACATGGCCAGCTGCACGTTCTGCGATTGCGCCCGGCGCGAGCTGCCGCTGCGCTGGCCATTGTCGAGAAACTTGTCGTTGGTCGAGGTGCCGGCCGGCGACCAGGTGCTGGCCAGGGTAATGGTGTCGCGCCGTGACAGGCTCTCGTGGGCGCGGCGCTGGCGGTACTTGCGGGCCTCCAGGCTGCCGTATTCGTCATCACCGTCGACCAGGTTCTGCTCTACGTCGAGAATGCGGCGCAGTTCGCGGCGTGCCGCAGCGCTGTCGGCATGTTCGTCATAGCGCAAGGCGAGTGTTTCGCCAAGGCGGTAGTCCTCGGGGAAGTCGTGAGTGGCGCGTTCAAGGTAGGGAATCGATTGCATGCGCTGAGCCTTGTCCGTCGAGCCAGCCAGGCGCATGCCGTAGTCGGCGCGATAGCGCGGCTGGTCGGGGGCCAGGCGCACGGCTTCGGCCAGCCAGGCGGTGCTCTGCGCACTGTCGCCGGCCAGTTGTGCGGTGCTGGATGCGGCGTAGTAGTGGTCGGGGCGCGGGCTGTGCGCCAGAGCCTGGCGCTGGAAGCCCAGCGCGGCCTGCGGGTCACCTTGGCGCTGGGCGATGGCGGCGCCCAGCGCCCAGTCATCAGCGCTCTGGTGCGCGGCAGCGTCCCAGTAGCGGCGTGCTGCATCGGCGTCGCCTGCATTCAGCGCGCCGCGGGCAGCGGTGAGGCGGGCATTATCGGTAAAGGCGCTGTCTGGCAGGCTGCGCCAGATCGGCTGGGCGGTTTCGGAGTCGCCGGCCGCTTCGAGTGCGTAGGCCAGCGGTAGACGGTTGCCAGGGTCGCCCAAACGCTCGGCAGCCTGGTAGTAGACCACCGCCGCACCCGGTTGGTCGGGCATGGCGCAACGGCCGAGGGCGCGGTACTGGCCCGGTTCGCTCGGGGTGGCCGGCACTGCCTGGCGCACGGCATCGCACTGGCCGGCCTCGGCCAGCCGCCCGAGCAACTGGGCGCGGGTGTTGGCGTTGACCCGGGGTATCAGGCCGAGCATGCGTCGGCTGTCCAGGGGCCCGTCGTCACGGGCATACAGGTTGGCCAGACGCTGTAGCAGCGATGGGCCGAGGCGGCCCTGGCGGCGGTCGTAGGCTTGCTCCAGCAAGTGCCGTGCGTGATCGCCGTCGCCCTGTTCGGTCAACAGGAAGGTGGTTTGTTCCAGGGCGGCGAGGTCGCCGGTCTGCCGATAGCGTTGTTCCCATTCTGCGGCGGTGCGCGGCTGCGGGGGCGGCGACGGGGCGCCATACAGGCGCTGCTTGAGCACGGCATAGGCCCGAGGGTCGGCGCTGGCGGAGCAGGCCTTGAACTGTTCCCGGGCCAGGTCCGGGTCTTGATGTGACAGCCAGTCGACCGTTTCAAGGCAGGGGCGCTGCAGGTCGTTGCTCAGGCGTCGCACCAGCGCTGCATCGTCGCCTTCGCGGGCCAGTTGCCAAAGTTGCTGGCGCTGCTCGGGTTGCTGCAGTTGATCAGGCGGTAGCGACTGCAGCCAGCGTTGGGCCTGCTGGTGGTGGCCGACGGCAATGGCGCGGTTGGCCATGGCCAGCCGCGTCTGGTTGGCTGCTGCGGGGGAGGGGGCTTGGGTCAGCAGCGCAGTCAGGCCCTTTTCGTCGACTTGCTGGATATAGGCATTGGCCAGGCGTTGCCAGTCCTGGGCAGGCAACTGGCCTGTGTCGGCCAGCGGCTGCAGTTGCTCGATGGTTTCTTTCCAGTTGCGCAGCTGTTCGGCGAAGGTGGCCCGGGCCAGGCGCAGGACCTGGCCGTCCCCACCGGGCGGCAGTTGGTTGAGCCAGTCCAGCGCTTTGGCAGCGCCACCAAACTTGGCCAGGCTCAGGCTGTAGGCCTGCCACAGCTGTACCCGGTGGTTGCCGTCGCTGGCGGCCAGCCATTGGTCCACCTGGCTGGCCGGTGGCGGGTCCTGCTCGATCCAGGTCAGGCGCAGCTCCAGCAGCGCGTCGGCATATTCGGGGCTGTCGCCTAGCTGTTCAGCCAGCGCTTGGGCCTCCTTGTAACGGCGCTGGTGGGCCAGGGCTTCGACCAGCAGGGCGCGGGCTTCGTCGTTGTTCGGTACCCGGCCCAGCACATGGCGGGTCAGGCGCTCGACTTCAGCCCAGTTGTCTTTCCTGGCCTCGCGATAGCTGCGGTCCATGAACGGAAAGCTGGTGAACCGCTGGAAGTCGGTCATCGGCGCCGAAGCGGCAACGGGCAGGGCGGCGGAGCACAGCAGCAGGCCAGTGAAAGCAAGGGAAAAACGCGGCTTCATGCCACCTCCCGGGTCAGATCAATCGCCACTTGCTGTTCACTGGCCTGTTCGATCAGGGCCTGTTCCAGCACCTGCCTGGTGATGATGCCGCGGGCAATCAGGTGCTCGCCGAGGCTTTGGTGTTCGGGGTCGAAGTCGATCAACGCCTGGTTGAACAGGGTGACAGGGACCATGCCGCGCACCTGCAGCAGCGCGCCTAGCATGACTTGGTGATGGCTGACCCGCTCCAGCAGCGCTTCGTCGTCCTGGTGGCGTTCAAGCACGGCCAGCATGTCTCGGGTTTCTTGATGCTGCCAGGGGCTTGGGTAGTGGTAGCGAAGGCCCAGCGTGACCCGGCCCTGGGGGACCAGGCGTGCCTTGACCGGGCGTTTCAGCTGGCGGCTGATCACACCCAGCGACACCTGGCTGACCGGGCTTTCACTGGCCAGGATCAGGGTGTCGCCGTCTTCGTCCACGGGCAGTACGCCGTAATGGGTGGCCAGCTTGCGCGGTAGTTTGGCGATCAGTTGCGGGCTGAGCTTGAACGGGTTCAGCGGTGCCCAGGGCAGGTCCAGTTGTTCGGCCAGGGTGGCCACCAACTGCTCACTGTTCAGCCAGCCACGCAGCAGCAACTCGCGGCCCAGGCGCCGACGAACCGGGCTGGTGATGGCCTGCTGCAACTGTTCGTCGGTGATCAGGCCCTTGGCCACCAGGCGCTGGCCCAGTGGTGTGCGAGCCGGGGTGGCGATGGCGGGGAACTCGTGGGTGGTCTTGTCCCAGGCCACGCGCCGCGAATCGCCCATTTCCATTACCTGGCGCAGTGCACGCAGGTTGGCGAAAAAGTTGACGAAGTTGCTCCACATCATCCGCGGTGCCGACAGCAGGCCCTCGCCGATGCCATAGAAGCGGGTGACGAACCAGGCGCGCTGGAACAGCCGGTTGAGCAGCATCAGGCCGTTCAGCCACAGTAGGGTCGACAGCAACCAGCTGTCGCTGAGGATCGACATGAAGCGCCACGACTCCGGCGCAATCACCGTGACTAGCCACATGGCCAGCAACACCAGCAGTAACAGGTTGACCAGGAAGCTCAGCAGGTAGGCGAACAGCCCGCGGCGGTCACGCCAGAGGAAATAGTTGAGCGCGCCCTTGCGGCTCCAGCCGAGGTTGCTGGTGCCCTGGAACACGATGCCGACGATCCAGCGCGACTTCTGCCGGATGGCATGCTGCCAGTCACGCGGGAAGTGCTCGCGCACGCAGATCACCTGGGAGAATTCCCGGCTCATGCCTGGGCGCCATTCCTGCTTCAGGGTCAGTGCCGGGTCGGTGATGGAGTAGCGGGCGAAAATGCACTTCATGCCTTTTTGCTTCAGGCGAAAGCCGATGTCGTAGTCTTCGGTCAAGCTCTGTACGTCAAAGGCAATGCCGTCACCGTCCTCGAGCAGTGCGCTGATGGCGCGGCGGCTGAAGCAGGTGCCGACGCCGGCACTGGGCACCTGGCCGGTCAGCGCTTCGCGCACGATCACGTCCTTGCCGTGGTTTTCGGCAAACTCGTCGACATAGTGGCCGGCAGTGAAGCCCTTCCACTCCGGTGCGTAGGGATACACCGGGATCTGGATCATGTCCTTGCTCGGCAGCAGGTAGTTGAACAGGCGCAGCTCCATCGGCGAGATCACGTCTTCGGCGTCATGCAGGATGAAACCGGCGAACTCGATGCCGGCGTCCTGCTGAAAGCGCAGCAGCGCGTCGATGATGTTGTTCAGGCAGTCGGCCTTGCTGGTGGGACCGGGGCGGGCGCAGACCACTTTGTGCACGTTGGGGAAGTGCAGGCACACCGCGTCCACGTCAGCCTGGGTTTGCGGGTCGTTGGGGTAGGTGCCGACAAAGATCTGGTAGTTCTCGTAGTCGATGGTCGAAGCGGCCAGGCGCGCCATTTCACCGACCACGCCGACTTCGTTCCAGGCGGGGACCATGATGGCCAACGGTTTTTCCGGGACTTCGTACAAGCGCTTCTCATCGGCCCTTTCGAACTTGCCGTAGATGCGAAAACGCCGGATCAGCGTGCGCCCCCAATAGCACAGATCGATGAACAGGTCGTCCAGGCCCAGCAGGAACATCAACGAGGCAAGGGTGATCGCCAGGAGCTTCAGGCCGAACAGCAGGTAAGTGAGAAAATCGATGAATACCAGGCTCATGTGTCAGCCACCGGCAGGGCAGAGTGGGCCATCGTCTTATCCTCGTTCGTTCCCTCGACGAAGGTGCAGGAGATGTCACTGTCATGTACGGAATAGATACAAGCAGCCGAACGCGGGATTGTCCAAATTTCGGGCTGTTTCTTGCGGGCTGCATCTTGTAGCTTTACAGGTCGTTCATTCAGGGAGCTGAACATGCAAGGTAAGGCCCGCAAGATCGTCCAGGCCATTCTCTATGAGGCCATCGCCGTCGCCTGTGTGGCGCCCGCACTGGAGCTGGCGTTCGGCGCCGGCATGGCGCAGTCGACCGTGCTGTCGGTGCTGATGTCAGGCATCGCGATGAGCTGGAACATGGGTTACAACTGGGTATTCGAACGTTGGGAAGCGCGCCAGCCCAAACGTGAGCGCACCTTCCTGCGGCGCCTGCTGCATGCGCTGGGCTTCGAGGGTGGGCTGGTGGTGATCCTGTTGCCGCTGGTGGCGTACTGGCTGGACGTGAGCCTGTGGGCCGCACTGCTGACCAATCTGGCGTTGTTCGTGTTCTTCTTCGTTTACGCCTTTGTCTTCCAGTGGGGCTTCGACAAGGTGTTCGATGTGCCGCTTTCGGCGCAGCAGGCCAAGTGTTGACTTTCGGCTGCGAGGCAGGCTAAGTTCCTACCCCATGAATACATTCCCGCACGTGAACGCCATTATTATTACCGCCATTATCAGCTTGGCGGGCTAGCGCGTACGTGCACCGAACCCGCCCTGGAGGCGGGTTTTTTCTCTCTGACTCCTGGGCAACGTAAAAATAGCCAAGGAGTCATCGATGACCAGCTTCAGTGTCCCTCGTACTACCGTCACCCCCCAGCAACTGCTGTCGGAGCAGGTGCGGCGCATTCTTGCGGCGCCGGTGTACGACCTGGCCATTGAAACGCCCCTGCAAGCGGCCCCGGCCTTGTCTGCCGCCCTGGGCAACCAGGTGTTGCTCAAGCGCGAAGACCTGCAGCCTACGTTTTCGTTCAAGATCCGGGGTGCCTACACCCGCCTGTCGCGTCTGACCGATGTGCAGCGTGAGCGCGGGGTGATCACCGCTTCGGCGGGCAACCATGCCCAGGGCGTGGCCTTGGCCGCATCGCATCTGGGTATGACGGCAACCATCGTCATGCCCACCACCACGCCATCGTTGAAAGTGGAAGGCGTGCGTTCGCGCGGCGGGCATGTGGTGCTGCATGGCGAGAGCTTCCCGCATGCGCTGGCCCACGCGCTGAAGCTGGCCGACAGCGAAGGCGCGACCTTCGTGCCACCGTTCGATGACCCGGATGTGATCGCCGGGCAGGGTACCGTGGCCATGGAAATCCTCCGTCAGCGCCCGGGGGCGCTGGACGCGATCTTTGTGCCCGTGGGCGGTGGCGGCTTGATCGCCGGTATCGCCGCCTACGTGAAGTACCTGCGCCCTGACGTGAAGGTGATCGGCGTCGAGCCGGTAGATTCCAACTGCCTGCAGGCTGCCATGGCCGTCGGCGAGCGCGTGATCCTGCCGCAGGTCGGCACCTTTGCCGATGGCGTGGCGGTGGCGCAGATCGGCGCCCATTGCTTCGAGCTGTGCCGCCACTTCGTCGACGAGGTGGTGACGGTGAGCAGTGACGAGCTGTGCGCGGCGATCAAGGATATCTACGACGACACCCGTTCGATCACCGAGCCGTCCGGGGCCTTGGCCGTGGCCGGTATCAAGAAGTACGTGGCGCGTGAAGGTGTGCAGGGGCAGACCCTGGTGGCCATCGACTCCGGGGCCAACGTCAATTTCGACCGCTTGCGCCATGTGGCCGAGCGGGCCGAGCTGGGTGAGCAGCGCGAGGCGATCATCGCCGTGACAATTCCGGAACAGCCGGGCAGCTTCCGGGCCTTTTGCCAGGCACTGGGTAAGCGGCAGATCACCGAATTCAACTACCGCTTCTACCCCGGCAAGGAGGCGCGCCTGTTCGTTGGCGTGCAGACCCACCCGGTGCACGACCCACGTGAGCAGTTGCTGGCCAGCTTGCGGGAGCAGGGGTACAGCGTGCTGGACCTGACCGACAACGAGCTGGCCAAGCTGCATGTGCGCCATACCGTCGGCGGGCATGCCGCGTCAGGGGCTGATGAGCGGGTACTGCGCTTCGAGTTCCCCGAACGGCCAGGGGCGTTGCTGGGGTTTCTGGAGCGGTTGGGCAAGCGTTGGAACATCAGCCTGTTCCATTACCGCAACCATGGTGCGGCGGAGGCGCGGGTGTTCGCTGCCTTGGAAGTGCCAGCGGACGAGTTGGCGGGCTTGCCGTTGACGCTGGACGAGATGGGGTATCGGTACTGGGACGAGACTGACAACCCGGCGTACAAGCTGTTCCTGGGCTGACGCGCCTGTGCGGCCAATGCACCCTTGTCTAGCCGCTTGCCGCCTGTGTTCGCTGAGTGACCGCCCCGCCCGAAGGGCAGGGCGATCTCCTGCAGGGAACTGCGCGAGCCAATTTCAACGCTCGCGCATGAAAAAGCCGGCAACGAACTTGCGGAACGTTTCCAGGCTTTTGAAGTCGGCGTAGCGCTTGAAGTTCTCGGTATCCGGCTCGGGGCCGATGGGCTGTTCCAGCAGCGACACTGACAACACCCGGTCCTGGTCCGAGGTCAGCACCAGCTCATCCATCACCTGCCCACCAATCACGGGGCGACGCATCTGCACTTTCACCCCTTTACTGGCCATCCAGTCGATCAGCGACACCAATGCCTTGAGCGGCTCGCGCTCTTCATCACGGTACACCGGGAACAGGTGCGCGCGCGACAGCACGGGCACACTGGCCACATGGATCAGCTCATAGAAATGGCTTCCGGCGCTGGTCGGCGAGTAGATCATCAGCGCCAGCAACGGCCCGGTGGTGCGGCTCCCGCCCCAGTACAGGTGATGCCCCTGGAAGTCGAAACCGTCCTCGCTGCGGTTGTTGAACAACTTGCGCCCTTTGATCTGGTCGACGCAGTCCAGCAGCAGGCCGTGGCGGCGATGGTTGCCGAACACAGACGCTTCGCGCAGGCGGGACTTGAGCATCATCATGTGCTTCATGTCCAGGCGGGTTTCCAGGTAGTTGCTGGCGGGCACCCGCTCCAGCAGCGGATAGCGGCTGGCCACGCTGCGCAACTCGGCAAACTGTGTGGTCAGGTCTTTTTTCAGGTGGGTGGCGTAAAGGTTGAGCCCGCTGGTTTCAATCCAGGTCAGCAGCAGTGACAGCAGGCGCTGCTGTTCGCGTCTGTCGTTGCCATCACCGACGGCGCCGGCCGTGCCAGCACGGAAGTCGCTGATCAGGCGCAAGGGTGTATCGGGTGGCAGCCAGGCGGCGGGTGGGGCGGGGTCGTTTTCACGTTCGGCGGCTTCCCGCTCGTCCTTGGTGAACGGGCAGCCAGGCGCGTGCTCGGCGGTGCCCGGGTTGTTCTTGAGGAAAAGTGTGCCGGTGCTGCCGTTGAGAGTGACATTGAGCACCGGCAAGGCATCGTTGCGGCAGTCGCAAGCCAGCCACTGGTTGGCGTTGCGCACTTTCATCAGTAGCTGGTTGGCCTGTAGCAGGCGCGGGCCGGCGAGGCTGCCGGTGGCAAAGCCGACCAGCAGTTCCTCTTCAGCGGGGGTCAGGCTGCGCACCTGGGTGGCGGTTTTGTCGATGATTCGCATGAAGCAGCTCCAAGCTACGAGCCTCAAGCTTCAAGCAAAGTCGCGCGGCTTTCAACTCGCCGCTTGGCTACCGCCGAACATCTTCGCGGCACGGGCGCGAATCTCGTCGGGGGTCAGGTCCTCTTTGTGGGTGGACACGAACCAGATGTTGCCAAACGGATCTTTCAGGGTGCCGCTGCGGTCACCGTAAAACTGGTCGGTCAAGGGATGTAACTGGATGCCCCCGGCGGCCAGGGCCTGGGCGTAGACCTTGTCGCAGTCTTCAACATACAGGTGCAGGCCTACACCCGCACCGCTGAGCTTCTGGCTGGCGGTGAGGCCGCCCTCCATGTCGCAAGGGTCGCCCAGCATCAGCGACGAATCGCCGATTCTCAGTTCGGCATGGCCAACACGACCGCCCGGGGCATCGAGACGGAACATTTCCACCGCCCCAAAGGCTTGCTTGTAGAACTCGATGGCCTTGGCGGCGTCGTTGATGGCCAGGTAGGGCGTGATGCTGTGCTGGCCTTCGGGGATGGGTTTGACTGCCATGTTCGACTCTCCTGTGCAATGGGCGCCGAAAGGCGCCCTGTTGCTTAGAGTCGTTCGCCCAGATGGAAAATCGACAGTGATGCTAGATCGATTGTCTATAAGCGCGGCGGTCAGAAGATGTAGTCGGTCGTCAGGAAGCTCGACTGGCGGTTGCGAATGATCTCGCTGATCAGCGCTTTGTTGGCCTCCTGGAAGCGGGTGGCGACCAGCGTCCGGATGGAGAACACACGCAAAGCGTCATCCACCGAGAGCGTGCCCTCGGCGCTGTTCTTGCGCCCGTTGAACGGGTAGGTGTCTGGCCCGCGTTGACACTGAGCATTGATGTTGATGCGCCCGACCTGGTTGGCGAAGATGTCGACGAGGCTGCCGATGGTGGCCGGGTCGTTGCCGAACAGGCTCAGTTGCTGGCCGTAGTCGGAGTCCAGCACATAGTCGATCACGGTCTGCAGGTCGCGGTAGGGCACCACCGGTACCAGCGGGCCGAACTGCTCCTCGTGGTACACGCGCATTTCTCGGCTGACCGGGTACAGCAAGGCCGGGTAGAAGAATGAGCCGCGGCTGTGCCCGCCATTTTCGTTGAGCACGCGCGCGCCCTTTTCCGTCGCATCGGCAACCAGGCCATCGAGGTAGTCGACCTTGCCAGGCTCGGGCAACGGTGTCAGCGCCACGCCAGGTTCCCACGGCATGCCGGGCTTGAGCGCCGCCAATTTGTGCTGAAACTTGTCGAGGAAGGCCTCGACCACATCCTCGTGCACGAACAGGATCTTCAGTGCCGTGCAGCGCTGGCCGTTGAACGACAACGCCCCGGTGACGGCCTCTTCGACAGCGTTGTCGAGGTCGACCTGGGGCAGCACGATGCCCGGGTTCTTGGCGTCCAGGCCCAGTGCGGCGCGCAGACGATGCGGGCGTGGGTGCAGTTTCTTCAGGTCGCTGGCGGCCTTGTGGGTGCCGATGAAGGCGAATACATCGACCTTGCCGCTGGCCATCAGCGCGCTCACCGTTTCCCGGCCGCGTCCATAGATGACATTGATCACGCCTGCCGGGAAGCTGTCGCGGAACGCTTCGAGCAAGGGGCGGATCAGCAGTACGCCGAACTTGGCCGGCTTGAACACCACGGTGTTGCCCATGATCAGCGCCGGGATGAGCGTGGTGAAGGTCTCGTTCAGCGGGTAGTTGTAGGGCCCCATGCACAGGGCCACGCCCAGCGGGGCGCGACGGATCTGGCCGAGGGTGCCTTGTTCCAGCTCGAAGCGGCTGGAGCGGCGGTCCAGGTCCTTGAGGGCGTTGATGGTGTCGACGATGTAGTCGCAGGTGCGGTCGAATTCCTTTTCCGAATCCTTCAGGTTCTTGCCGATCTCCCACATCAGCAGCTTGACCACGGCCTGGCGCTGTTCACGCATGCGGGCAAGGAAGGATTCCACATGCTGGATACGCTCGGCCACGCGCATGTTCGGCCAGGCGCCACGGCCTTTGTCATAGGCCTGTACGGCGGCATCGAGGGCGGTAAGCGCGGTCTCGGCATCCAGCAGCGGGGCGCTGCCCAGTATGACCTGATGCTCTTCGTCGCCTTGCTTGAGCCACACCGGGCTGCGCACCGTGGCCAACGGGCCGTCCCAGCGCCTGAGCTCACCGTTGACCAGGTAGTCGCGTTGTTCCAGTGGGGCTCCCAGGCGCCAGGTTTCCGGGATGTTCTCGGCGCTGGGGAAGAGTGAATCGAGCAAACGGTCCATGGGTACTGCACCTCACATCAAAGGGCGGTTTTCAAGTCAGTTGAATCGTTTCAGCTGCGAGCATGCACTGGCTGCCGGAAAAACACCAGTCTGGTTCAACATGGCCGCCAATGCCTGCCCGGCAATCCGTCAGCGGCCTGAGAGACGTTGATGCAAGTCGTCAAAGGTTATTCATGGATAGCGAAGTGGCCAGCGGAGCTTGATGGGCACGGTTATAGCAAATGTGTTGTTGAGCGTCGGTTTGATGCGGGGAATTTGACGCCATGAAACTTGATCTAAAGTCAGCCAGAAGCCGCTTGCCAAAGCGTTTGCAGGCATCTTAAATTGTTACTGAATGTGATTAGAAAGTTGCAAGCCATACTATAAAAATCAAAGTGTTAAGTGTTTTTGCTGGATTTTTCTCTTTTTCCGATTGGCCAATAGTGCACTTCAAAAGGACGTCGAAGAAGAAATGAAAAAGACCTTGACGACTGTGGCGCGCAAGCTCCTGTCGCCCTCCATGCGCTACGAAATCAGGCTGCTGGCCAGCAAAATGCGAGAAATGATGGCGCGTGCCTGTCTCTGGCGTTGGGAAGTCGCCAGGTTTCGCCCGCAACAGGAGAGCCCGTACGAAATCCTCTACATCGGCCGCAAGCAGCAACGGGAAATGGCCAAGCTGCTGATTGGGGGCAAGGGCCAGGGCAGCGCATCGATCGTGGACGGTGCAAGTGCCACGGCGGCTGCCAGCCACGTCGTGGTCATCAGCGAAATGCCCACGTCGGGGGCGCTGTCAGTGCCGCACTACCTGAGCGCCGTGGTGCCCTTGGGGCGCCCTCTGGAAGACATCACGGCCCGCTACGACAGCGAACTGCGGCGCAGCATTCGCAAGAACCGGCCGCTGTATCACATGCGCCAAGCTCTTTCGGACGAAGAAATCGCCATGGCCGACCGGGATCTGCTGCGCCCTTATGCTTCGGCCCGGCAGGGCATTCATGCCGCGCAGTTTCCTACCGAAGAGGTGTTCCGTATTGCCAAGAGTGTCGGCCGGCTTGACTTGATCATGTTGGGCGATGAAGTGATCGGCTGTCACCTGGGGTGTGAAGTGGTACGCGGCGGCAAGCGTTACTGGAGCACGTTGCGCTTTGGCTATTGCGAGGCGGTGTTTTCCGATGCGAAGAAACTGCGCGAGGTGAATTCGATCACCACCTTCATGGCGCTTGAATGGGCACTGGAGCAGGGCTTCGATTATTACGACATCGGCCTGTGTCTGGCGCGCCCGGACGACGGCCTGCTGAAGTGGAAGCGCCGCCGCGGTGGTGATATCGATTCGCTGGGTAACCATGCGTACCTGTTTGTCCGCCTGCCCAAGACCGGTACGGCAAAGTTCTTGTGGGATACGCCGATGTTCGCGGTCGAAGGCGACAAGCTGACGTTGCATCTGGGGCTCCCGGATGGCCCAAGCGATGAAGAAGTTGCCAGTCGCTATCACGAAATGGTGTTTGGTGGCCTGCACAAGATTTATCTCTATGGCGGCAGCGGGGCAGGCGAACCGTTTGTGCAAACGTTGCGCAGCCGTTACGCCAGCTTGCAATCACCGCCCACCATGGAAAGAGTCACGAGCAATTGAGTAACTGCCAGGGATGCTTTGATCTGGCGCCTAGGCGCTGTAAGAAAAGCCTTGATACTGGTTCATGCTGCGTTGAAAACAGCCTCGGAATGCTCATGTACTCCAGTACAGTCGGGCGCGACCCCGGCCGTTCCTCGGCTGTTTTCGCCTTGCCTGACCCGCGTCTCAAGACTTTTCGTACAGCGCCTAGCGCCGGGCTCCACACTTCGCCATCAAGGGAGGACGCTTCATGGGAAGCGACATCTCGCAGTTCAGTGCATCGCCCGCAGCCAGGCAACACAGCTGGACCTTGGCCGCCTACCGCCACATGGCGCGCAAACGGCTGGGTGGAAAAACGGCGACCGATCTCAAGAGCGTCGCCACCAAGTGCTGGGACATCGCCCCGGGCGAAGCCACGGTTTCGCCGCCGGCCATTTTCCTGCCTGGTCAGCTGGAGCGGGTGACGGGCTGGGAAGGCAAGCGGTTTTACCCCTACGTGCACCCGGCGCAGACCATGGAGGGGGGCGTCAACACATTGCAAGGGCCAACCCGTGGCTACTTGATCAAGGATGTATGGCTGGTCGAAGGGGCGTTGTACAAGGGCAAAGCCAGCCATTGGCTGTCACAGAAGCCGAGTACCTTCCCGACCATCCTCATCGACAATGAAATCGATCGCGCTGCAATCTACTGCACGCAAAACGGTAACGCCTGGTTCGGCACCTGGTTGATGGAAGACTGTCCGACCTATGCGCTGGCCTGCAACGAGGGCATCCCGGTGACCACCGCCCCGTCTGCCAGGTATCCGCTGTTTACCCAGGCACCGGCCTATGAAGACTGGCTGGACATGAAGCCTTTGCGCCTGCGCAGTGCGTTCTTCCGTGAGCTGGTGCTGTTCGATGACCAGAGCAACAACCGCAGCCGGCATGCTCGCTACCGAGCCATGGGTGACAAGCTGCTCTCGCATGTGTCGTACACGCAGCACCCGGGGGTTTTCCTGTTGCGGGGCGGTGATGGTGACCTGCGCCTGTTGCGCAACGAGCTGGAGCTTGCCGAACACTTGCGTACTACCCGCGGTTTTCGCATCGTCAACCCGCTGAAGTCCGATGTGCCGAGCATTGTCGCGGCCTGCGCCGGGGCTAAAGTGGTCATCGGGGTGGAGGGTAGCCAGTTGGTGCATGGCGTGAATGTGCTGCAGGCGGGAGGCTGCCTGCTGACTTTGCAGCCGCCGAACCGTTTCGTCAGTTACTACAAATACCTGACGGATCGTGATCACCAGCATTTCGGCTTTGTGGTAGGCCTACCGGAAGGCGATGGTTTCCGGATCGATATTGACGAGGTGGAGCGCACGCTGGATCTGTTCCCTCGATAAATGTGTAGTATCCGTGCATGGATCAGCGGCGGGCAGGGCAGTAGAGGATGATCGAGGTATCACGGTTTTGGCGCGACCCTGCCTTGCCGTTCGTCGAAGCCCGACGGGTAGGGGACGGGCGCAAGGTGTGCTACGCCGCGCACTCTCACGAGAGTTTCTCCATCGGGGTGATCACGGGGGGACGTAGCACTTACATCAACAGTGACCAGTGCGTTGAGGTTGGGGCGGGTACCACGGTGTTGATGAACCCGGGTGTGGTGCATACCTGCAACCCTGTTGCCGGGGAACCCTGGTCTTACCTGATGCTGTTCGTCGATCAGCCTTGGTTGCAAGCAGTGGGTTTTACCCTGCCCACGCAGACCTGGAGCCGCTCGCCTGTGTTGTATCGGCGGCTGTTGCAGGCCTTTGCCGACCTGTTCGATGCCAGGCTGCCTGATCGCGAAGCCCGCCTGGCGGCCCTGTTTCACGAGTTGCCGGGCATGCTTGGTGGTAATGCCAGCGAGGGTGGCGAGGGCAACCCACGGCTGGATGCAGCGGCAGCGTTCATACGCGCCCATCGCAGTGACCCGCTCAGCCTCGAGGACATCTGCGGGGCTTGCGGCCTGTCTCGGTCCTACCTGATTCGTGCCTTTCGCCAACGCTTCGGCCTGACGCCGCATGGCTACCTGCTAGACCAGCGCGTGCAACTGGCCCGGGCGCAGTTGCGCCAGGGCCGCTCAATTGCTGAAGTTGCACAGGAGGCCGGGTTCGCTGATCAGGCACACCTGCAGCGGGCATTCAAACAGCACCTGGCGGCGACACCGGGGCATTACAGAAATGCCGTCGCTAGCCTGGGCGCTCCTGCAGGAGCCGTGCAAGCCTTAAAGGATCAGGTAAACCGCGCTGGCGACCAGTAACACGGCCAGGCTCCGATTGAGCATGCGCAGGTGGCGTGGGTTGTCCAGGTACTGGCGAATCACGCTGCCGGCCCAGGCCCAGCAGGCCACCGAGATGAAACAGATCGGCCCGTAGATCCAGGTAAACAGCCACAGCAAGTGCTGTTCACCGCCGGTGTAGGCACCCACCCCGGCAACGGCTGCCAACCAGGCTTTGGGGTTCAGCCACTGCATCGCTGCGCCGTGCCAGGCTGAAGGGGCTTGGGTAGGCTGTGCGTTGTTCAGGTTACCGTCGTCACTGGCCAGCTTCCACGCCATGTACAGCAGAAACGCCACCCCGCCCCAGTGCAACATCAGGCCCAGCAAGGGCCAGCGCAACAGCAGTTGATGCAGGCCCAGCCCGACCAGCACCAGCAACAGGCAGAACCCCAGCGTGGCGCCGGCCACATGGGCAACGCTGGCGCGCAGGCCATGGCGGGCACCGATGCCAAGGGCGACGATGTTGACCGGGCCGGGGGAGATCGAGGCCGCAAGGGCGAAGGCGGCCATGGACAGGTATAGGCTCATGAGGAAGATCCGCGTGGTTGGGGAGGCGTTATCCTCGCGTGGCCGGCGTTCTGCTGTATTGAACAAAAGTACCTGCGCACGACTCGCACCTGCAGGGCTAATGGCGATGCAGGGTTGTTACAGGTTTTGTAATAGTTTTGCGCTACTACAGAAACCTGCTGTGCTTGTAGCATCGTTCTCCCAATTTGTTATCAAGGTCTATATGAGCACCTTCGCGGAGCCCCCCAGTCTTCGGCCTTTCTGGCCATCCTTCTCCCGTCCTTGTGACGTGCCCCTCGTGAGTACCCGCTAATGGAATGGCTAGCCGACCCCACGGCCTGGTTAGGCCTGTTGACGCTTATCGTCCTCGAGCTGGTGCTGGGTATCGACAACCTGGTGTTCATCGCCATCCTTGCCGATAAGTTGCCGCCCCATCAGCGCGACCGCGCGCGGGTCATTGGCCTGAGCCTGGCGCTCATCATGCGCCTGGGCCTGTTGGCCAGCATTTCGTGGATGGTCACCCTGACCGCACCGCTGTTCGAAGTGTTCGGCAAGAGCTTCTCTGGCCGTGACCTGATCATGCTGTTCGGTGGTGTGTTCCTGCTGTTCAAGGCCACCATGGAGCTGCATGAACGCCTGGAAGGTCACGTGACCCAGGCCAGCGGCACGCTGCGCCATGCCGCGTTCTGGCCGATCGTTGCCCAGATCGTGGTACTGGACGCGGTATTCTCGCTGGATGCCGTGATCACGGCGGTCGGCATGGTCGATGAGTTGTCCGTGATGATGATCGCGGTGATCTTCTCGATCGGTATCATGATCGTTGCCAGCAAGCCGCTGACCCGCTTCGTCAACGCCCACCCTACGGTGATCATGCTGTGCCTGGGCTTCCTGATGATGATCGGTTTCAGCCTCACCGCCGAAGGCCTGGGCTTCCATATCCCGAAAGGCTACCTGTACGCGGCCATCGGCTTCTCGATCCTGATCGAGCTGTTCAACCAGCTGGCCCGTGCCCGCCGCAAGCGCAGCCTGCAACAGCACAGGCCGTTGCGCGAACGTACTGCCCATGCCGTGCTGCGCCTGCTGGGCGGCCGCCGGGTCGAGGCTGACGAGGTCGGCGAGGAGATTGCCGACCTGGTCGAGGGTGGCGGGGAAGAGGTGCTGTTCGACCGCCGTGAGCGGGTCATGATCAGCGGCGTGCTGAACCTGGCCGAGCGGCCGATTCGTACGGTGATGACTGCCCGTGCCGAGGTTGATGTGATCGACCTGGCGCAACCGGCCGACGCCATTGCCCAGGCCCTGGCCAATTCGCCGTACTCGCGCCTGCCGCTGATCCGCGATGGTCGCGTGGACGAGCCCTTGGGCTTTGTGCACAAGAAGGAACTGCTGAAGGAACTGCTCTCGGGCAGCCAGCCCGACCTGGAAAGCATGGCCCGGGCGCCGTTGAACCTGCTGGAGAGCTTCAGCATCCTCAATGCCCTGGAGCAAATGCGCGGTCAGTCGACCCATATTGCCTTCGTGGTCAACGAGTTCGGTGACTTCACCGGGCTGTTGACCATGACCGACATCCTTGAGTCGATTGCCGGTGAGCTGCCGGATGCCAGTGAGGTTGAAGGCCCGGGCATCGTTCAGGAGGGGGAAGGCTTCGTGGTCAGCGGCGCGCTGAACCTCAGCCAGGTGCAGGCGCGTACTGGCTTCAGCGCCCGTGCTACCGAGGATTACCAGACCCTTGCGGGCCTGGTGATGAGCTTGCTCGACCGCCTGCCGATGGTCGGTGACCGGCTAGCCTGGAATGGCTGGATGCTGACCGTGGAGGCGGTTGAAGAGCGACGGGTACGCCAGGTACGGCTTACACCGAACGGCGACGCTGACGTAGCAGGTGCTTGAAGCCCTCAAGCACCAGCACCAGTACTGCGGCCCAGATTGGCAGGTAGGTCAGCCACTGATCCGGGCCGATGGTTTCGCCCAGCAGCAACGCCACGCCTACCAGCAGCACGGGTTCGACGTAGCTGAGCAGGCCGAACAGGCTGAATGGCAGCATGCGGCTGGCCAGCACGTAGGCGATAAGCGCCGAAGCGCTGATCGCGCCAAGGATCGGTACCAACACGTACAGCCCGGGGTGTGCTTGCAGGTCAGCGTTGGACAGTGGGCTCTGGATCACGAAGTACAGCGCCCACGGCAGCAGCAGGCACATGTCGCACCACAGGCCGCCCAGGTGGTCGGTGCGGCAGCGTCGGCGCAGCACGAAGTAGATCGGGTAGCCGATCGTTACCAGCAGGGTTTCCCAGGCAAAACTGCCGTTTTGGTACAGCTCGTGGCCTACGCCCAGTGCGGCGCAGGCCACGGCTACCGTCTGCAGGCGTGACAGCCGCTCGCCATATACCAGCCGCCCGGTCAGGACCATGGCCAGTGGCAGCAGGAAGTAACCCATCGACACTTCCAGGCTGCGCCCATGCAGGGGCGCCCAGAGAAACAGCCACAGTTGCACCCCCATCAGCCAGGAAGTGCCGATCATGCCTAGCAACAGCACCGGCGTGCGTTTTACCCGGCCCATCAGTTCGCCCACCCGCTTCCAGTCTTTCGAGACAAGCATGAACAATGTGAGGCAGGGCAGTGTCAGCAGGGTGCGCCAGCCAAAGATTTCTTCGCCATCGAGTGGCTTGAGCAGGGAGGTATAGTAGTACATCACAGCGAACAGGCAGGACGCCATGACCGATGAAACAATGCCTTTTGACACGAATGCCTCGAATACGGGAATTGAGCGGGTTGATCAACTGCGCATGATCTCAGGGGGCGCATCTTGCAGCAACTGCGTTGCGCCCGGGCGAGTGGCCAGGGCTTCGAGGAACTGGGCGGCCGGCATGGGCCTGGCGAACAGGTAACCCTGCTGGAAGTCCACCCCGTGCGCGGCCAGGTAGTCGCGCTGCAGGTCGGTTTCCACACCCTCGGCAACGATGCCCAGGTCCAGCTTGCCCGACAGCTCGATGATGGTCTCGAGTATGTGCACTGACAGCGCATCGGCGCCGATCATGGCAACAAAGCTCTGGTCGATCTTCAGGTAGTCGACCTTGAATTGCCGCAGGTAGTTGAGGCTCGACTGGCCGGTGCCGAAATCGTCGAGGGCAATCATCACGCCCATGGCATGCAGCTTTTCGAACAACTCAAGGGTGACCGGCGTAGGCTCGATCAGCTTGCGCTCTGTCAGTTCCAGGGTCAGCACCACCCGGCCGGGCGGAAAGTGCTGCAGGAACGTGCGGCAGTCATCCAGCAGGCTGAGGTCGCGGCAGTGGTCAGCGGTGATGTTGACACCAATATGGAAGCCGTCTTCCAACAGGCCGGCATAGGGCGCCAGGCTTTGCGCGGTATGTGTCAGCAGCGCGCGGGTCATGGCGACAATCTGCCCGCTGTGTTCGGCATAGGGGATGAACAGGTCGGGGCGAACCAGGCCCTCTCGCGGGTGGTGCCAGCGCATCAGCACTTCCGCGCCAGCCCAGCGGTAATCGCCCTTGCGCACCACCGGCTGAAAATACGGCAGGAATTCATCGGCCTGCAGGGCACGCTCCAGTTCGGCACGCGGAGAGGTGGCGCGGCGAATCTGCCAGCGGCACACCAGCGCCGCCAAGGCACCCAGTACCAGCAGCAGACTGAGCAGGCCAGGGTAGTGGCTGCGTAACAGTTGGCCTTGCTTGTCGGCACTGTAGCCGCCCTGCACGCTGAAAGGGTAGCGGGTTGAGCCAATCAGCACGTTGGCACTGGGGGCCGCAGGGGATACGCCTTTGTGGACCACCCCGTCCTTGCCCATCCAGGCGTCGCCCACGCGGATCTGCAGTTCTTCATCGGGGCCGATCAGGCGCAGTGCAGTCAGCAGGTGGTCGCCATCCACCGTGGTGATTGCACCGTGGTCGCCGTCGCTGGCACGGTAGACCAGCAGCGGGTGGCCCGGCGTAACCGAGTTGCCGTCCATCAGCCATAACTTGCCGTCGACGTAATCGCCAGGATTGACCGGTTCTTCGAACTCGCCGAACAGCGAGGAGCAATAAAGGTTGTTGTGCCTGAACAGGTTGGTCGAGCGCACGAAGGCATTGCGGGTAACCTGGGCCCGCAGCATGAGCTGGGCCTGCTCGCATGAGCTGTCAGTCAGTGGAAGTAGCGAATTGGCGGCACGGGACAGGTTGTCGAGGATGTGTTCGACGTGCTCCAACGCCTGGCGGGTGGTGGCGTGGCTGCTGGCCTGCATTTCACGTTCGACCTGCCAGTTCATCACGGCCAGGCCGCACATGACCGGCAGCACGCCGACGACCCAGGGCAAGAGCGTGCGCCAGCTGAGTGCGGCGCGGCGTTTGACGGTAAGGGGCATGCTGATCTGACTATCATGGAGTAAAAACGAGAGGATAGCCGTTTGTCGCCGCGTACGAGCAACTAAAACGCGACAAACCATTTTACGCAATGTAGAATCGATTTACGAATACAACAATAAGGTCCTTCACTTCCGAAGGATCAAGCCCGCCGAGAATGGGTCCATATGACATACCATGGGTTCAAGCTGATCATAGGTGACTACCTCGCCCGTAGCGTGCGGGGCATTCCGTGCTCACCGCCGTTCCTGTTCCACATCCCACGCAATCAATAATTTTCGCTGCAGATGAGAACACGAACATGGCTGATATCTTTGAAAATCCAATGGGCCTGATGGGCTTCGAATTCATCGAACTGGCTTCGCCGACCCCAGGCGTACTTGAGCCTGTATTCCAGATACTGGGCTTCACCAAAGTGGCCACCCACCGTTCCAAGGATGTGCACCTGTATCGCCAGGGTGGCATCAACCTGATCCTGAACAATGAACCCAAAAGCATCGCTTCATACTTCGCCGCTGAACACGGCCCGTCGGTATGTGGCATGGCTTTTCGCGTGCGCAATGCCCATGAGGCTTATGCCCGCGCCCTGGAACTGGGCGCTCAGCCGGTAGAAATCGAAACCGGCCCGATGGAATTGCGCCTGCCGGCGATCAAGGGTATCGGGGGGGCACCGCTCTATCTGATCGACCGCTTCGAGGAAGGCAGCTCTATCTACGACATCGACTTCAACTTCATCGAAGGCGTGGATCGCAACCCGGTGGGTGCTGGCCTGAAAATCATCGACCACCTCACCCATAACGTCTACCGCGGGCGCATGGCCTACTGGGCCGGGTTCTACGAGAAACTGTTCAACTTCCGTGAAATCCGCTACTTCGACATCAAGGGCGAATACACCGGCCTGACCTCCAAGGCCATGACTGCGCCTGATGGCATGATCCGCATCCCGCTCAACGAAGAGTCGTCCAAGGGCGCAGGGCAGATCGAAGAGTTCCTGATGCAGTTCAACGGTGAAGGTATCCAGCACGTGGCCTTCCTGACCGATGACCTGCTCAAGACCTGGGATGCCCTGAAGGGGCTAGGCATGCGCTTCATGACCGCGCCACCGCAAACCTACTACGAAATGCTGGAAGAGCGCCTGCCGGGCCATGGTGAGCCGGTCGACCAACTGCAAGCGCGTGGCATCCTGCTCGATGGTGCCTCGCAGCCCGAAGACAAGCGCCTGCTGCTGCAGATTTTCTCGGAAACCCTGCTTGGCCCGGTCTTCTTCGAGTTCATCCAGCGCAAAGGTGACGATGGCTTCGGTGAAGGCAACTTCAAGGCACTGTTCGAATCCATCGAACGTGACCAGGTACGCCGTGGCGTGCTGAGCACAGACTGATCGCCCCTGGAGTACCGTCGTCGTCATGTTCGTTCGGCGGCGGTACCCCGCCTGTTGGCACGAGCCCTGAACAGGGCCAGGTAGACGATCGAGCCGGTCACGATCCCCACCAGCATCAGCGAGGGGACGATCTGCAGCACCGACTGGCGGATTTCCTGAGCGGTGAAACCCGCTGGGTAGCCACCTTTGACCGTGTATCCATACTTGGCCGACATGGCGCTTGTAAAGAATTCTGACTGTGAAGGGCGCTCAAGGTCACGGCTGTCACCATTGCTCCATATGTAGCGGTCGCCAAATTCGACCAGCAGTGTCAGCCCATCCAGAAAGCCATCCAGCTCATTGCGAATCTGCATGGCATAGGCTGTCACGATGACGCTATTGTTTTTGCCCTTCTGGTGAAAGTCGACCAGCAGCTTCTGGCGCGTGTCAGGAGGGCCGTAGGACAATGCGACCCGCTGGCCGGACGACGCGAATGATGAATAATGCTCCAGCGAACCTGAAGCCGTACTGCAGTAGGGTTGATTGTCTTTGAGCAAGGTCAGCGACCTGACCATGGAGCGGATGGCAACCTGGTCCTGCAAGGCGCTTTTGACGTTATCGCAAGATTCCCCTGCAAATGGCAGGGTGCGCAGGGCCGTCTCGTGCATTCTGTCCAGTGCATTGTCGACGCTGAAAACCGCCTCCTGAACGGAAATGCTGGCGTTTTCCGCAAGTTTCGCTTCCAGCTGGAAAGCCATCACCAGCAAACCGGAAACCACAGGCACCAGCGCCACTGCAATGAGCAGCAGCAGCTCCACCATGCTGCGCCCCGCGTGCATGATTTTCGACATAGGCTAATAGTTCTCCGCTCTGAAACTGTCCGTGGTGAACAGTTGAGCCCTGAGCCTATGTATTTGCTGACCGGGCTGCTGTAGTCCGGCTGCAGTTGAAGCGGTAGGAAAGCGAGCGCCTTGATGTAGCTAACTGCCCTTGAGCTTTTTCAGCACTGCCTCGGCCAGCAAGGCAGTGGAAGCGGGGTTCTGCCCGGTGATCAGCCTGTCATCGTCGACCACGTATGGCTTCCACGGCTCATCATGTTTGCTGTACTCACCGCCGCGAGCCCCAAGTTCGTTCTCCGTCAGGAACGGCACTACGTCGTCCAGTTCGGCCAGTTTTTCCTCTATGTTGGAAAAGCCGGTCACCTTGCGGTCTTTGAGCAGCAGGCAGTTGTTACTCAGCTTGATGTTCAGCAGGCCGACTACGCCGTGACAGACTGCTGCGACAATGCCACCTTTTTCATAGATTTTGCGTGCCAGTTCCTGCAGAGCCTGGTTTTCTGCGAAGTCATACATCACCCCATGCCCACCGGTGTAATAGATGACGCTGTATTCGTTGGCCTTCACCTGCCCTGGGGCCAAGGTACTGCCCAGGCGCGTCATGAAGCGCTTGTCGTCATACCACTGCCAGTCCAGGTCAGGGGCCATCTGCAGGCTTTTCGGGTCGACGGGAACGTAACCGCCCTGTGGGCTGACATAATCGACCGTGTAGCCGGCCTTTTCGACTTTCTCGACAAAGTGAACGGCTTCACCCAGCCACAACCCGGTCGCCCGTTTGAGGGTTGGATACTTCGCTGTATTGGTCAACACCACCAGAATTTTCTTGCTCATGACCCTGCTCCCGTCGCCAACCTGAATGGGCCGGTGCTCCCTGGCCCGAGGGAAAACCTAATTAGCATAGCTGCCACAAGCAAGTCCGCCATGGTGGGCCGGACGTGCTGTGCTAACTTGAATCCATCCACGGGCGAGCGTGCCAGGCTTGGCGGCGCTGTGGTCAACCCTGAGCATTGCTGGAGTCACGATATTGGTCGCTAACGGTAAGCCACGCGAGCCCGCGCCGCAGGTCATCCTGCAGTCGCCTGTTTTGCCATCGATCGAGCCGATGGGGGAGCGGATAGCCCAGTTCGACTGGTGGCGTACCTCGCTTGGGCCATTGTCGCGCTGGCCTGCTTCGTTGCGCATTGCCGTGGACATGATGCATTTGTCACCTTTCCCATGTGCGGTGGTCTGGGGGCCGGACCTGTGTGTGGTGCATAACGATGGCTACCGGGCGTTGCGGGCATTACCGGATGCGCTGGGCATGGCGTTCGATACCCTGTGGAGTGATATCTGGCCTGCAGTGGGCCCCTGGGTGTTCAAGGCACTGGAAGGCCACTCGAATTTTGTCGAGGACCCACCCCTGCGTATCGTCCGCAGTGAAGGCGCCGAACCACTATGGTGCGCATTCGGTTATGCCCCCCTGCACGATGAACTCGGTAACGTGGCGGGGTTTCTGCATACGGTGATCGAGACCACGGCCAGCGTCGAGGCACACCGCCATTGGCGTGAGCAGGTGCAGAGCTTTGAACGCCAGGTCGAGCAGCATGTGGCCGAGCGAGAGCAGTTCTGGTTGCTGTCGCGCGAAGCGATGATGATGCTCACCCCTGAACTGAAACTGCATGCTGCCAACCCGGCCTGGTACCGCATTCTGGGCTGGACAGAAGAACAAGTGCAGGCGATGTCGGTGATGCAGCTGGTGCACCCGACAGAGCGTGCCGAAGTGCAATTGGCAGTGTCCGAGCTGCTGCAATGCAGCCACGCGGAGCAGTTGGAGATCCGCCTGCGACACCGCGATGGTCACTACCACTGGTTTCGCTGGAGTGCGAGGTTTGACGGCAGCCTGCTGACTGCGGTTGGCCGCGACATCACCGCAGACCGTGAAGAGGCTGCGCGGCAGGCAGAGATGCTGATGCACAACAGCGAGCGTATGGAGGTGGTTGGCCAGTTGGCAGGCGGCATGGGCCATGAAATGAACAACTTGCTGTCCGGTATTGGTGGCAGCCTCGAACTGCTGCAGCGGCGCTTGCAGGAGGGGCGGCTGGAGCGTGTGGAGGCCTACGTGGACGTTGCGCGCGACGCGGTGCAGCGGGCCATGGACCTGACCCATCGGTTGATCGCATTTTCCCGCCATCAGCCATTGGCCCCTCGGCCACTGGACTTCAATCGGCAGTTACGTTTGAGCGAACCCCTTTTGCTGCGGGCGTTGGGGGCAGAGATGCGTTTGCACTGGCAACTGGACATTGCACCTTGGGCAGTGAGCCTGGACGTGCCCCAGCTCGAGAATGCCTTGATCAACTTGTGTGCCAATGCGCGTGAAGCGTGCCTGGAACAAGGGAATGTCACCATCAGCAGCGTGAACGAACGGCTGACTGCGTTTTTCCCGGATGAAAGTGGCTTGCCGCCAGGCGACTATGTGGCGTTGCATGTCGAGGATGATGGCCATGGCATGGCAGTGGTTGATATCGCCAGGGCTTTTGAACCGTTTTACACAACCAAACCTCTCGGGCGTGGGGCCGGGCTTGGTCTGTCGATGGTATATGGCTTCGTCCGTCAGTCGGGCGGGTATGCCTGGATCGAGTCGGCGCCAGAGCAGGGCACCAAGGTGTCCATGCTTTTCCCCAGGTGCCATGAGCCGGTTCCGGATGAGCCCGTGCCGGTACCGCTTTCGCAGCGCATGGCACTTGGCAAGCGCCTGCTGCTGGTGGATGACGAGCTTGATCTGCGCGCGGTCATGCGCGAATACCTGACTGAGCGTGGGTTTGACGTCACGGATGTGGGCGATGCCAATAGCGCACTGGAGCGCTTTCGCCATGGCGGCCCTTTCGATCTGGTCATCACCGATATCGGTTTGCCGGGTGGGTTCAGTGGCCGGCAAGTGGCCAAGGCCATGCGCATGCAGCTTGCACAGCAGAAAATTCTGTTCATCACCGGTTATGCGGATCAGTCCATTGAAGCGCAATTGCTCGATCAGCCGGGCACGGCATTGTTGAACAAGCCGTTTTCCCTGGCGCATCTTGCCGATGAGGCGCTACGCCTGCTTGACGTGTAAGGCACTTCAAGGCTTGCCTAGAATGTGTGTCACTCGAGCCTGCAACTGCTGCAACTCGAACGGCTTGCAGATCAGGTGCATGTCAGCGCCCAGGAAGCCTTCGCGGGCCATGGCCGTTTCCGCGTAACCGGTGATGAACAGCACCGGTAATCGTGGGCGCAGGCTGCGGGCAATTTCTGCCAGTTGCCGGCCGTTCATGCCGGGCAAGCCCACATCGGTGATGAGCAAATCCACCGGTTGTGCCGAGCGCAGCACCTTCAGTCCCTCATTGGCGTCGGCTGCGCTTTGGCAGGGGAAGCCGCTTTCGTCCAGCGCCTGGCAAAGCAGTTGGCGCACATGGGGATCGTCCTCGACAACCAGCACGTGTCGGCTGCAGCCGTCTTGCCTGGCTGGCACAGGTTCGCTGTATGACAGGGCCTGGTCGACATGGCGTGGCAAATACAGCTCCACCTGGGTTCCCTGGCCGATCTCGCTGCTGAGGGTGATATGCCCATGGGACTGCTTGCTGAAGCCGTACACCATCGACAACCCCAGGCCAATGCCCTGGCCGGTCGCCTTGGTGCTGAAGAAGGGTTCGAAGGCGTGCTCCAGCGTGCTTTGCGCCATGCCTTGGCCGCTGTCGGTTATTCGCAGGCGCACATAGTCGCCAGTGCGCAAAGCGCCGTCAGCAGCTTGCTCGGTGGCGATGTGATGATTGTTCGCCTCGATGCATAGCAGGCCACCGTTGGGCATGGCCTCGCGGGCATTGAGCAGCAGGTTGTCGAGGGCCTCCTGCAACTGCTGGTCATCCGCCTCCACGGGCCACAGGTCTTTGGCCGCGTGCACTTGCAGGGTTATCGACGGGCTCAGGCGAGCGCCCAGGCGTTCTGCCTTGAGCAAGGTATGCAGATCTATACGTTGGCTGTGCAGCGATTGACGGGAAGAGAAGGCAAGCAAGCGGTGGGTCAGGCGGGCGGCGCGTGAAACGGCCTCGCGGCCCATGCACAGAACGCCATCCAGGCCGTCGCTGCGGCCTTGGCGCAGGCGCCGCTGGATAAGTTCGAAGCTGCCGCTGATGCTGGTGAGCAGGTTGTTGAAATCATGGGCGACGCCGCCGGCCAGTTGGCCGATGGCCTCCATCTTGCGTGCCTGGCAGCGGGTGAACTCACTGCGGTCCTGCTCTTCGTCCGGGGTTGAAGGCCGGCTGTCCAGGCGCTGCTGCATGCCATGGAGCTGGTCACGTGTCACGTACTGTCGCCGCCGGTTGCGCAGCGCGGACTGGGTCATGTGCAGCAACTGGGCATTTTCGTAGGGCGTGACCAGCCAGAGAAGATTGCCCACTGGATGATGATTCACGCCAGCGGTCGACCAGGCGCCCTGGGTCAGCAGCACGATGGGCAAATCCGACCAGCTGGGTTGCTGGTCGATGAATGCCTGCAGCAAGGCGCTTGGGCCTTGGCTGAACACCTGCTCGGCAATGATCGCCAACCCTGCGCCCTCGGTCAGACGCGCCTGCAGGTTGGCCAGGTCGACCGCGCAGAGGCTGTTGATGCCGGCGGAAGTCAGCAGACGTGAGGTATCCGCCGCCAGTTGTGGCGGTGCGAGGATCAAGGCACGTTCATCCAGCGCCAACGAACTGGCCAAAACGACTCTCCTTTAGGGTGGCCTTATACCCACTGGACCCTGGCACAGGCTCAGGGTTCAACTAAGTTCAGGTACTGCCTACAGGCCCTGTTGCAGCACAGGGTCGTCCGGGTTCTGACGCTCCAGCTCGGCGAGCGATACTTGCACGTTCTGCAACTGGCCGGACTCTTTCCAGTACTGAATCAGCAGCACCCGTGCCCGGCGATTGGCTGGCTGCCGATTGAGCACGGTTTCCAGTTGCTTCTGGGCGGCGTCGAGCTGGTCCAGCTCATGCAGGGTGACTGCCAGGGTATAGCGGTAATCGGCGTTGTCCGGGTCCAGTTCGACGGCGCGGGACAGGGCCAGCAAGGCATACTCGCGCTGTTCGTGGCGCTTCAGCCAAAGCCCTAGCTCATACTGCAGAAAGGCCGAGTCGGGGCTCAGCGCCAGGGCTTTGCCCAGCACCTGGCGGGAGGCGTCGTGGTGGCCCTGGCGCTCGAGCAGGCGTACCTGAGTCGCCAGGGCATCGAGGTTGCCGGGGGCAACCGCGAGCGCACGCTGCAGGGCCGCAGCGGCGTGCGTGTAGTCGTTTTCGTGCAGGTACAGGCGCGCCAGGTGCACTTGGGCCTCGGCATCTTCAGGCTGTTGCTCCAGGGCTTGCTGGTATTGCTCCAAGGCTGACTGCAGGGGGCCGAAATAGAGGCCGATGGCGTCGGGATCGAGGCCCAGCAGGGCATCCACGGCGGCAAAACGCACGCTTTGCTCACTGTCGTCCAGCAGCGGGCCGAGTACCAGGCTGCGCTGTGCTGGCGGTAACAGGCGGCGGATACTGGCAATGGCCGCTCGACGCACCAGCGGCTCGGCATGTTCCAGGTCCTGGCGGGCCAGTTTCAATGCCTGCGGCGAGGGGTAGTTGGGCAACTCGGCGTACAGTGCCGCACGGCGGATCGCAGGCAGGTCGTTACGCTGCAATTGCTGGTACAGCACCCGTGCGGCGCCGGGCTGACCGTCGTGGGCCTGGCGCAGCGCCTTGGCGTAGCTGTGTGCTGGCAAGGTTGGCGGGGTTGGCGGGGCGTCGCGCCACAGGTAGCCGAACAGGGCCGATACCAGAATCGACAACAGCAGGGCGATCAGGTAGCGGTTGCGTCTGGGCATCGGACGATCCGTGGCGGCGGGAAGGGCAGAGCTTGGGCCAGCCGGGGGGTAAATGCAACCGAACCGGGCACGCCGCTGGCCAGGCGCCAGGCCTGCGGTGGCATTCCATGCACTGCGTATTGGGGTGAATACGATGGCAAACATAAAAAAACCCCGCGGGCCATGGCCTGCGGGGCAAACGGTTGGGGGAGGAGCCAACCAAAGGAGTCGTTGAGGCAGTGGAATCAGTGCGCGCTGGCCACCGTCTCCGGTTGCCAGCCGCCACCCAGGGCCTTGTAGATCGAGACGATGCCGCGATAAAGGTCGACTTCACCCTGAGCTTGTGCGTCTTCAGCACTTAGCCGCTCACGTTCGGCATCGAGCAGTACCAGGTAGTCCACGGTACCCTCGCGATAACGAATCGAGGCCAGTTCTGCAGCCTTGCGGCTGGCGTCGCTCTGGCGCATCAGCGACAGCAGACGCTGCTGGGTCTTGTCGTAATCGCTGAAGGCGTTGGCCGACTCTTCCAGCGCCAGCAGCACCTGCTGTTCGTAGTTGGCCAGTGCCCCTTCGGCATCGGCCTTGGCGCCGCGCAGGCGGGCCCGCACGCTGCCCAGGTCGAAGGCCGCCCAGGTGATGCTCGGGCCCAGCGCCCAGGCGTTGGCTGCCGACGAGCCGATCTGCGAGCCGCGGGCGGCGGTAAAACCGAGGAAGCCACTGAGGCTGACGCGGGGGAACAGGTCGGCGGTGGCCACGCCAACGTTGGCGGTGGCGGCCGCCAGCTGGCGCTCGGCGCTGCGGATGTCCGGGCGGCGGCGCAGCAGCTCACCCGGGTCACCGACCGGCAGCGCCTTGGCGATGGCCGGCAGGGCCTTGGGCGACAGGTCTACGCTGAGCGCGTCAGGGCGCTGGCCGAGCAGGGTGGCGATGCGATGCCGCGCCCGTGCCTGTTCGGCTTGCAGTTGTGGCACGGTGGCTTCGACCCCGGCCAGGCGCGCATCGGCACGCACCACGTCGAGGTCATTGCCCACGCCCGCATCGCGCAGGGTTTCGGTAATGGTGCGTGATTCCTGCTGGGTCTTCAGGTTGGCCAGGGCGATCTTCTCGCGCAACTGGGCACCGCGCAGCTGCCCGTAGGCATCGACCAGTTCGGCGATCAGGCTGACCTGCAACTGTTGCAGGTCGGCGGCGGCCACCGCTTCCTGGGCTTCGCTGGCTTCGAGCTGGCGCTGGATGCGGCCGAACAGGTCAAGTTCCCAGGCCATGTCCAGGCCCAGGTCGTAGCGCTCGCTGTTCACCCGCTGCGTGGTCTGGCCGGGGATCTGGCCTTTGCCGAGATCGCTGCTGGCACGGCTGGTGACCACCGGGAACGGGTCGTTTTCGGCATCTTCGCGGATCGAACGGGCCGATTTCAGGCGGGCGAAGGCCACGCGCAAGTCTCGGTTGCCGTCCAGCGAAGCCTGCACCAGCTGGTTCAGCACCGGGTCGTCGAACTGCTTCCACCACAGGCTCTCGAAGCGGCTACGGTCGTAGGCCTTGGCCTGCACATCGCTGCCCAATTGCGCAGGTTCGGTGGCTGGCGCCTGGTAGTCCGGGCCTACCGCACAGGCCGCCAGGGCCAGTGCCAGCAGGCTTGGGGTCAGGGGTTTGAGCAGGTTCATGCGTGGTTCTCCAGCACTTGAGCGTGTTCAGCCTTGCGGGCCTGGCGACGCTCGACGAAACGGCGGATCAGGAAGAAGAACACCGGGGTCAGGAACAGGCCGAACACGGTCACGCCGATCATCCCGGAGAACACCGCCACACCCATGGCATGGCGCATTTCCGAACCTGCACCGGAGCTGAACACCAGGGGCACCACACCCATGATGAAGGCGATCGAGGTCATCAGGATCGGCCGCAGACGCAGGCGGCAGGCTTCCAGCACCGCAGCCAGCGGGTCGAGGCCCTTGGCCTGTTCGTCCTTGGCGAACTCGACGATCAGGATCGCGTTCTTGCACGCCAGGCCCACCAGTACGATCAGGCCGATCTGGGTGAAGATGTTGTTGTCGCCACCCGATACGATCACACCGGTGATGGCCGACAACAGGGTCATCGGCACGATCAGGATCACCGCCAGCGGCAGGCTCCAGCTTTCGTACTGGGCGGCCAGCACCAGGAACGCCAGCAGTACGCACAGTGGGAACACCAGCAATGCGGTATTGCCCGAGAGGATCTGCTGGTAGGTCAGGTCGGTCCACTCGAAGGTCATGCCGTTGGGCAGTTCCTCTTTCAGCAGCTTCTCGATTGCAGCTTCCGCCTGACCAGAGCTGTAGCCCGGGGCGGCAGCGCCGTTGATCTCGGCAGTGATGAAGCCGTTGTAGTGCATCACCCGGTCCGGCCCGGAGGTGTCGCTGACCTTGAGGAAGGTCGCCAGCGGGATCATCTCGCCAAGGTTGTTGCGCACCTTCAGTTGGCCGATCTGCTCGGCATCAAGGCGGAACTGCTGCTCGGCCTGGACGTTGACCTGGTAAGTGCGGCCAAAGCGGTTGAAGTCGTTGGTGTACAGCGAGCCCAGGTAAACCTGCAGGGTGTCGAAGATGTCGGTGATCGCCACTCCGTGGGTCTTGGCCTTTTCCCGGTCGATGGCGGCATCGACTTGTGGCACGTTGACCTGGTAGCTGGTGAACAGGCCAGCCAGCTCTGGGACGTTGTGGCTCTTGGCGATGATGTTCTGGGTTTCCTTGTACAGCGCTTCGTAACCCAGGTTGCCACGGTCTTCGATTTGCAGACGGAACCCGCCAATCGTGCCCAGGCCCTGTACCGGCGGCGGTGGGAAGATGGCGATGTAGGCGTCCTGGATGTCGGCGAACTGGGCATTCAGCGCGGCTGCGATGGCTGCCGCCGACTGGCTCGGGTCCTTGCGCTCATCGAATGGTTTGAGCGGGGTGAACACGATGCCGCTGTTGGGGCTGTTGGTGAAACCGTTGATCGACAGGCCCGGGAAGGCTACCGAGTCGGCCACGCCAGGCTGCTTCAGGGCGATTTCGCTCATGCGCTTGATCACCGCTTCGGTACGGTCGAGGCTGGCCGCGTCCGGCAGTTGGGCGAAGGCCACCAGGTACTGCTTGTCCTGGGCCGGCACGAAACCGGTCGGCGTGGACGAGAAACCGAGGTAGGTCAGGCCCATCAGGCCGGCATACACGAACAGGGCGATGCCGCTGGAGCGGATGACGCGGCGCACGCCACCGACGTAGCTGTGGCTGGCCCGGTCGAAGAACCGGTTGAAAGGGGAGAACAGCCAGCTGCCCAGCAGCTTGTCGAGGAACCGCGAGAAACGGTCCTTGGGTGCATGATGGTCCTTGAGCAGCACCGCGGCCAAGGCTGGCGACAGGGTCAGCGAGTTGAACGCCGAAATGACCGTCGAGATGGCGATGGTCAGGGCGAACTGTTTGTAGAACTGCCCGGTCAGGCCGGAAATGAACGCTGCAGGTACGAACACCGCGCACAGCACCAGGGCGGTGGCGATGATCGGCCCGGTCACTTCGCTCATGGCCTTTTGCGTGGCTTCCAGCGGTTTCAGGCCCAGCCCGATGTTACGTTCGACGTTCTCCACCACGACGATGGCATCGTCCACCACGATACCGATGGCGAGCACCAGCCCGAATAACGACAGCGCGTTGAGTGAAAAACCGAACAGGTGCATGACCGCGAAGGTACCGATCAGCGAGACCGGCACCGCCAGCAGCGGGATGATCGAGGCGCGCCAGGTCTGCAGGAACAGGATCACCACCAGCACCACCAGCACCAGGGCTTCGAACAGGGTGTGCACCACCGCTTCGATGGAGCCGCGCACGAAGATGGTCGGGTCATAGACGATGCTGTAGTCCATCCCTTCCGGGAAGTCCTTTTTCAGCTCGGCCATTTTCGCCCGCACTTCGTCGGAGATCTCGATGGCGTTGGAGCCTGGGCGCTGGAAAATCGGGATGGCCACCGCCGGCTGGTTGTTCAGCAGCGAGCGCAGGGCGTACTGGCTGGAGCCGAGTTCGACCCGGGCGATGTCTTTCAGGCGGGTGATCTCGCCATCGGCACCGGCGCGGATGATGATGTTTTCGAACTCTTCCTCGTTGACCAGACGGCCCTGGGTATTGATCGACAGCTGGAAGCTGGTCGAGCCTGGGGCAGGTGGCGCGCCCAGCTGGCCAGCGGCTACCTGGCGGTTCTGCTCGCGGATTGCCGCGACCACATCACTGGCCGTCAGGTTGCGCGAAGCGGTCTTGTTCGGGTCCAGCCAGACGCGCAGCGAGTAGTCGCCCATGCCAAACAGCTGCACGTCGCCTACGCCGCCCAGGCGCGCCAGTTCGTCCTTGATGTTGAGGATGGCGTAGTTGGACAGGTAGAGCATGTCGTAGCGGTTGTCCGGCGAGGTCAGGTGCACGACCATGGTCAGGTCAGGCGAGGCCTTGTCGACGGTGATACCGATACGGGTCACTTCCTCGGGCAGCTTGGGCTGGGTACGGGTTACGCGGTTCTGCACCTGCACCTGGGCGTTGTCCAGGTCGGTACCCAGGGCGAAGGTGATGGTCAGCGTCAGCTTGCCGTCCGCAGTGGACTGGGAGGACATGTACAGCATGTTCTCCACACCGGTAATGGCCTGCTCCAGCGGCGCGGCAACGGTTTCGCCGATGACCTTGGGGTTGGCGCCGGGGAAGTTGGCGCGCACCACCACGGTGGGCGGCACCACTTCGGGGTATTCGCTGATCGGCAGCTGGAACAGCGAGATGGAACCCGCGATCAGCAGCACCAGCGACAGCACCGCGGCGAAGATCGGCCGGGTAATGAAGAATTTCGAGAAGTTCATCGGTAGGGTCCCTTAACCGCGTGGCGCCTGGGCGCTGGCGACTTTCACGTTGTTGCCCGCCACCTTCGGCGCCGGGTTGCTGGCCTCCAGGGCCTGGCGCTGCTGGGCGAGGGCGGCGAGGGTTTGTTCGCTGGCCATCTGTGTTTCTTCCGGGGTTACCGGCGAACCAGGGCGTACGCGCTGCAGGCCCTTGACCACGATGCGGTCGTCCTTGCCCAGGCCGCTGCGCACGATGCGCAAGCCTTCCAGCTTCGGCCCCAGTTCCACGGCGCGGTAGGTGGCCTTGTTGTCCTTGTCCATGACCAGCACAAACTTCTTGCCAAGGTCGGTACCCACGGCTTCGTCGTTGATCAGCATGGCGTCGTACTGGGCGCTGCCGACCAGCTTCAGGCGCGCATACAGGCCCGGGGTGAACTGGCCATTGCTGTTGTCGAATACCGCGCGGCCGCGGATGGTGCCGGTGCGCGGGTTGACCTGGTTGTCGACGAAGTTCATCTGGCCCAGGTGCGGGTTGCCGCTTTCGTTGGTCAGGCCCAGGTATACCGGGGTGCTCTGGCTACGCTGGCCTTCACGGGCCAGCTGGGTGTACTTGAGGTACACGCGCTCGTCGGCGTCGAAGTAGGCGTAGACCTTGTCGGTGGACACCACGCTGGTCAGCGGGGTGACATCGGCGGTGACGATGTTGCCGGCGGTGAACTCGGCGCGGCTGACTCGGCCGCTGATGGGCGCGGTGACGCGGGTGAAGCTGAGGTTCAGGCGCGCCAGGTCGAGCTGGGCCTGGATCGCATCGACCCCGGCACGGGCTTCGGCGGCGGCACTGCTGCGCGATTCGGCCAGTTCGGCGGAGATGGCATTGCTGTCACGCAGGCGCTCGCCACGACGGGCTTCGTTGGCGCTGCGGATGGCGGTGGCCTTGGCTTGTTGCAGCTGGGCTTCGAGGCGGCGGACTTCGGCCTGGAACGGGCGTGGGTCGATCTGGAACAGCAGGTCGCCTTTCTTGACCTGGGCGCCTTCGGTGAAGGCGACCTGGTCGATCTGGCCGGAGACCCGCGGGCGCACCTCGACGGTTTCCGGGGCTTCGAGGCGGCCGGTGAACTCGTCCCATTCGGTGATCGGTTGCTCGATCACCTTGGCCACACTTACCTTCGGCGCAGCGGGAGCCTGCACCGCGTCGGGGGTTCGACCGCAAGCGCTGATCACCACCACTGCCAGGGCAGCGAGGGGGAAGCGCAAGGGTTTGAGTGATTGTTCCATGGAGAACTCCGCCAATGTATTAGTAGTGGGCGGAGTGTGAGTGTGTTGCGCGTGAGGCACGAATCGAACGGGACGAAGGTTAATATCACGCTGAATGATAAGTGGGGATCAACTATCGATGGCGCCCGGGTTGGGCGCAGAACACCGCCTGTGTGGGCTTCAGGTTACGCGAAAGCCTGGGCCTGGCCCTTCAGTGAATACTTGAGGCCAGCTCGAAGATCGGCATGTACATGAGGATTACGATCAGGCCGATCAGCAGGCCGATGAAGGTCATCAGCAGCGGTTCGAACAGTTTGACGAACCATTCCACCCAGCGGCCGATTTCCTGGTCATGGAAGTCGGCGCAGCGCTCCAGCATCTCGCCCAGGTTGCCAGACTGCTCACCAGCGCGCAGCAGGCGCAGGGATACCGGCGTCACCAGGTGCCCGGCCGCCAGAGCATCGGAAAGCGGCAGCCCTTCGCCCACCCGCAGGCTGGCCTGCTCCAGGCCCTGCGCTGCTGCGTTGCCGAGCAGGCCGCGGGCCATGCCCATGGCGGTGAGGATGGGGATGCCGCCTTGCAGCAGTATGCCCAGCGAGCGATAGAAACGCGCCAGCTCGTACATCATCAGGCGCTGGTGCAGTGCGGGCAGGCGCCGCAGCTGGCAGGAGGCCCAGTACCGTACACGCGGGTGCCGGCGCAGCAGCCAAAGCGCCGCGACCCCACCGACGGTGCCCAGCGCCAGTGGCGCTTGCTGGGCATGCAGAAACAGGCCGACCTGCATCAGCACCCGTGACAGCCAGGGTAGCTCGGTGCCCATGCCTTCGAACACCTGGCTGAAACGCGGCACCACGTAGCCGAGCAGGAACAGCACCACACCGCCTCCCACCAGCAACAGCAGTAACGGGTAGACCGAGGCACCCACCAGCTTCTGCCGGACCAGGTCCAGGCGCTGGCGATAGCTGATGTAGCGGGTGAGGGCGTCGCCCAGAGCACCGGTGCGTTCGCTGGACTGCACCAGCGCCACATACAACGGCGGGAATACCCGCGGTTGCTGGCCCAGCGCCTGGGACAGCGAGCGGCCCTCGTACAGCTGGCGCACCAGCTCGGCGAGCACCTTGCGCGCTGTCGCTGCCGGGCTCTTCTCCGCCAGGCTTTCCAGTGCGTCGATCAGCGGCAGGCCGGCATTGAGCAAGGTTGACAGTTCCTGGCTGAACAGCACCAGGTCGAATGCCGCTTCACGGCGCCAGGCCATGCCGCGCAGCGCGCCGCCGCTGCTGCGCAGGCTGAGCACACGCAGGCCCTGGTCTTCGGCCTGGCGGCGGGCCTGGTCGGCGTCCTCGGCATCGATCTGCAATTGCACCACGCCCTGCCTGCCCAGGGCCTTGAGGCTGTAGCGCATGGCCGCTCTCCTTACTGCCAACTGGTGATTTCGGCGTTTTCCCCATCACCACCCGGCTGGCCGTCCTTGCCCATCGACAGCAGGTCGTACTCACCGCCGTTCTCGCCGGGTTGCCGGTAGATGTAAGGGCGGCCCCACGGGTCTTGCGGCACGGCCTTCTGCAGGTACGGGCCGGTCCAGCGAGCCTCGCCACTGGGGGCGACCACCAGCGCCTGCAGGCCTTGTTCGCTGTTGGGGTAGTGGCCGACCTCCAGGCGATACAAGTCCAGGGCCTTGCTCAGCCCCTCGATCTGCGCCCGCGCTACCTTGGCCTCGGAGCGGCCGAGCTGACTGAAGTACTTGGGCGCGACGATGCCGGCCAGCAGGCCGAGTACCACCAGGACCACCAGGAGTTCAAGCAGAGTGAAGCCACGTTGCGGGTTGGTTCTGCGCTGCATGGTGAAACCCTCCACTGCATGGGGACAAGCGTTGACATGCACCATGCAACAGCCGTGCACGTCTGCCTCGGGGCCTTGCGCCATGCGGCACAGGAAGCGGCACAGTGCTTGCGTCGTGGTGAATGTACTCGGGTTTTCCGGGGCATTTCCCCCACATCGGGGGCCACGACGAAGAGGCGACCGGCATGCGTGGACTCATCCTCGGTTTGATCTGGCTGGCGGCAGGTGCTGCCCAGGCCGATGTGTACATCTCAATCGATGCCAAGGGTGGCTACGTACTGACCAATGTCCATCGACCAGGGCGACACTATGAGAAGGTGATCAGCGAGCCGCTGGCCCAGGGCGGGCCGGTCAAAGCGCAGATGATCACCGGCCGCCCTTACGCCGAGGTAGTCGCCACGGCTGCGCGCCTCCACAACCTGCCGCCGGCGCTGCTGCACGCGGTGATCAAGGCCGAGTCCGGCTACAACCCCAAAGCCCGTTCGCGGGCGGGTGCAGTGGGGTTGATGCAACTGATGCCGGACACCGCCCGCGAGATGGGGGTGCAAGACCGCCTGGACCCGGAAGACAATGTGCAGGGCGGGGCACGCTACCTCAAGCAGATGCTCACCCTGTTCGACAACGACATCACCTTGGCCGTGGCGGCCTACAACGCTGGCCCGGATGCTGTACTGCGGCGCGGTGCCGTGCCGCCGTTTGCCGAGACCCGGCGCTATGTGCCCACGGTGCTGCGCGAGTATCGAAAGTTGCAAGGGTTGACGGATGATTCGTCTTTGTAACAGCGGGCGTGCAGCTCAAGCATTCCCGCAGGGGCCGCGCCACCCTCAAGCTGTTTTGGGTAGGTGAAGTCAGGGCGAATAAATACCCTTCGGCGGATGCCATCAATTTAATACTATAGTTTCCCCAAGTCTGGGCTATAACCTTCTGAAGGTGCCCAGCTGAGGAGTCCGTTATGGACGCCGCCCCTCGTTCCGTCACTCTTGACGTGCCAGCCGGTAGCGAGCTGGCCGCCCCGCGCAAGCCATTCAACCTGCTGCGCTGGTATGCCTGGGTCAGTCTGGCCATCATTCTCTCGGTGGCTGCCGGGCTGGGGCTGATTTCCAGCCGCTTCATCATCGACGAGAGCGTCGAGCGTGATGCGTTACTCACCGCACAGTTCATCACCTCCATTGCCGATGCCGAAGTGCGCCATGTGTCGATCCCCAATGTGCGGACCATGGGCGAACTGCTCGATCCGCGCACCGACCGCAATAACTTGCCCGACGTCGACCCGCAAGCCCGGCGCAAGGCCCGCGGCGAGTTCCTTGACCATATCGCTCACCTGCCCGATATGCTGCTGGCCAATATTTATGCTTTGGACCATACAGTGATCTGGTCCACCAACCCGGCACTGGTCGGCAAGCTGATCGAAGGCGACGAAGACCTGAGTCGGGCTTTCGAGTACAAGATGCGGGTCTCGGCCAGCTACCACAATTTCGAACAGGCCCGCGCCGAGCAGAAGTTCATCACCCCGCCCAAGCAGTTGTTCATCGAGAACTACATTCCGCTGTTCGATGCCGATGGCGATCGGGTCACAGCGATGGTCGAGATTTACAAGGAGCCCCACGACCTGATCGCACGCATCGAGCGTGGCCTGATCCTGATCTGGTTGGCCATCACGGTCGGCGCTGCACTGGTCTATGTCGGCCTTTACGGCATCATGCACCGCGCCGCACGGCTGCTGGCGGTACAGCAGAAGCGCCTGATCAGCAGCGAAACCTACGTGGCACTGGGTGAGGTGTCTTCGGCGGTGGCCCATAGCTTGCGCAACCCGCTGGCCAGTATCCGCTCAAGTGCGGAACTGGCCCTGGCGTTCGACGAAGGCCCGGCGCAACGCCAGGTCAACGATATCATCAGCCAGGTCGATCGCATGTCGCAGTGGATCCGCCAGATGCTGCAGTCACTGCGCCCGCTGAACGACGAGGCGTTGGCGGTGGACTTGCCGCAGGCGTTGCAGGAAAGCCTGCAGACCTACGCTGTGCCGCTGGCGCGCGGCGGAGTAAGCCTGGACCTGCAACCGTTACCGGCCGTGCAGGTGTTGGGGCACCCGGTATTGCTGCGCCAGGTGTTCAGTAGCCTGATCGCCAATGCCCTGGAGTCGATGGAGCAGGGCGGGCGGTTGCGTATCGAGGTGGTACGACACAACCGGCGCAGCCTGACCTTGCGCCTGTCCGACAATGGCAAGGGCATGAACGAAGAGCAGCAGCGTATGGCTTTTCGGCCGTTTTTCACCACCAAACAGGGTGGGCTGGGGGTGGGGCTGGTGCTGGTGAAACGCATCATGGAACGTTTCGGCGGTACGGTCCGGCTCAGCAGCAGCGAAGGCCATGGCACAAGGGTTTCGTTAAGTTTCCGACTGGCCTGAATTCGTCAAATGACATCAATATGGTTCAGTAAGATGTTGATATAAAAAGGATTTATGTTTTGTGGGTGATAATCACCCAAATGTGGGGATTGATCCTCTAATCGATCTTAATAAGTCCTGGCAAACTACTGAAAATTAAAGTTTTTATTTTGTCATGTTGCTGCTGGCCAAGTTTTTGCAGCGAAGTTTGTGAAGCGCGACACGCGACAAATGGCAGCTGCGACTGCCCAGGTGGATTGCTACCCAGTGGCTGCTGCCATTGGCCTTGATGCAGTTCTGAACGTACGCCCTGCGCGGGAACCACGCGATGCAGATGCTGGAAGACGAAGCGCCCGACAAGGCCAATGCGACCGCCAGCGGACGGGCCGTACCCTTGCGTGAATTCAACCTGCTGCGCTGGTTTTCGGTGATCAGCCTGTTGATCATTACCTCGGTGGCAGGTGGGCTGGGTTACGTTTCGACGCGCTTCGTGGTGCGCGACAGCGTGGAGCGCGATGCCATGCTTACCGCGCAGTTCATTCAGGCAATGGCCCAGGCCGAAGTGCGGCATTCGCAATTGCCGCCTGGCACCACCATGGGCGAGTTGCTGGACCCGCGGCTGGACCTGCAGCACTTGCAGGTCACCCCGGCCCTGGCCGAATCGACCCGGATCGAGTTCCTCGATCATGTCGAGCACCTGCCGGACACCTTGCTGGCCAATGTCTATGCCCGCGACCGCACCATTGTCTGGTCCACCAACGTGGAGCTGATTGGCAAGCGGATAGAGGCTGATGGCGATCTTGAGCGCGCCTTCCGCTCGCGCAAGGCGGTGTCGGCCAGTTATCACAAGGCCGCCGAGGATCGCGAAGAGCAGAAGTTCCAGCGCGCACCGCGTTACCTGTTCATCGAGAACTACATCCCGCTGTTCGACAGCCAGGGTGAGCAGGTACTGGCCATGGTGGAAATCTACAAGGAGCCGCAGGACCTCATTCGGCGCATCCAGCGCGGCTATGTGCTGATCTGGGCCTCGACACTGGTGGGTGGGGCGTTGATCTACTTCGGCCTGTTCTGGATTGTGCGCCGTGCGGCGCACATGCTGCACCTGCAGCAGGAGCGGCTGGTGGCAAGCGAAACCTACGTGGCGCTGGGAGAAATGTCGTCGGCCGTGGCTCACAGCATGCGTAACCCGCTGGCCAACATACGCTCCAGCGCCGAACTTGCCCAGGAAACCGCCAACGCTGCTGCGCAGAAGAACATCACTGACATCATCAGCCAGGTCGACCGAATGTCGCGCTGGGTGCGCGACCTGCTGGTGTCGTTGCGCCCGGCCAGTGACGAACCCGAGGCCGTGGACCTGGTGGCGGCCATCGAGGACACCCATTTGGCCTTTGCCCAGCAGATCGAACGCAACGGCGTGCGCTTCCATTTCGAAGGGCCTGACGTGCAGTGGGTGGTCAGCCAGCCGCTGCAGCTTACGCAGATTCTCAACAGCCTGTTTTCCAACGCCCTGGAGGCCATGCCCGTTGGCGGGATGCTCAATGCCCAGGTCAATGTGCAAGAAGGCCTGCGTGCCGAGTTCGTGCTGACCGACACCGGCAAAGGCATGAGCCAACAGCAGGAACGGATGGTGTTCAAACCGTTCTTCACGACCAAGCAGGGTGGCCTCGGTGTGGGCCTGGCCCTGGTCAAACGCATCATGGAACGTTTTGGCGGCTCGGTCAGCCTGAGCAGCCGCGAAGAGGAAGGAACCCGCGTCAGTCTTACATTCAATATTGCAGCGGGAGGGGAACATGGAGCAGAGCATCCTGGTCGTCGAGGATGATGAAATCCTTGCCGACAACATTCGCACCTACCTCAGCCTCAAGGGCTACGAAGTCATCGTGTGCCACAGCGCGGAGCTGGCGTTGGAGCAGATCAAGCGGGCGCAACCTGACGCGGTGCTGACCGACAACTCGTTGCCAGGCATGAGCGGGCACGACCTGCTGCGCACGTTGGTGGCCCAGGCGCCGGACCTGAAAGTGATCATGATGACCGGCTACGGCAATGTCGAAGATGCCGTGCAGGCGATGAAGGAGGGCGCCTTTCATTACCTCACCAAGCCGGTGGTACTGGCCGAGCTCAAACTGACCCTGGACAAGGCCCTGGCTACCGAGCGCATGGAGCGCACGCTGTCGTTCTATCAGGAGCGCGAGGCGCAGAAGTCCGGGTTGCAGGCATTGATCGGCGAGTCGCCGGTGATGCTCACCCTCAAGCACACCCTGCGCCAGGTACTCGATGCCGAGCGGCGCATGGCCAGTGACGACCTGCCACCGGTGCTGATCGAAGGCGAGACCGGTACTGGCAAGGAACTGGTGGCCCGTGCCCTGCACTTCGATGGTTCGCGCAGTAAAGGGCCTTTCATTGAGTTCAATTGCGCTTCGATCCCTGCCAACCTGCTTGAGGCCGAACTGTTTGGCCACGAGAAGGGCGCGTTCACCGATGCCAAGGAGCGCCGGGTAGGCCTGGTAGAGGCTGCCGATGGTGGTACCTTGTTCCTTGACGAGATCGGCGAAATGGACCTGGTGCTGCAGGCCAAGCTGCTCAAGTTGCTGGAAGACCGCAGCATCCGCCGGATTGGTGCCGTGAAGGAACGCAAGGTGGATCTGCGGGTGATCAGCGCCACCAACTGTAATCTGGAGCAAATGGTGCAGCAGGGCAAATTCAGGCGTGACCTGTTCTTCCGCCTTCGCATTATCGCCCTGAAGGTGCCGCGCCTGTATTCGCGTGGGCAGGACATTCTGCTACTGGCGCGGCATTTCCTTGCCCACCATAGCCGGCGCTATGGCAAGCCGAACCTGCGCTTTTCGGCCGAGGCCGAAAGCCTGCTGCTCGGTTATAGCTGGCCTGGCAATGTGCGTGAATTGCGCAACATGCTGGAGCAGACGGTGTTGCTGGCGCCGAACGAGGTGGTGCAAGCGCATCAGTTGAACCTGTGCATGACCTTGGTTGACGAGCCGTTGGCGCAACAGCCGATGGCGACCATGTTCGAAATGCCGCGGCACGAGCCAGAACCGGGTACAAGCCTGCCTGACATGGAGCGTGATCTTGTTTGCAAGACCCTGGACCGCACCGATTGGAACGTGACCAAGTCGGCGCGGATGCTTGGGTTGTCGCGGGATATGCTGCGTTACCGGATCGAAAAGCTGGGGCTGACCCGGCCTGACAAGCGTCAGTGGTAGTACAGGCCGTGTCGTCAGGGGTTACCTGTGCCTGAGCTGCCTTCTCCTTGCCGGCCGGTACCTTCCGACCCACTGCCCTCCATCCCCGGCAGATCGCGGTTGTCATTCTGCTTGGCTGGCGGGCTTTGCGGTTCGTTGCCCTGTATGCGCGGGTCGGTGGCCCGCGGCAAAGGCTTCTCGATCGGGTTGAGGGTGCTGTCCACGCCTGGCTGTGGCGCCGTATTGTGTGGGTCGTCGGGGTAGGTCGGACCGGTGCCGACAGCAAAGGCCAGCGGCGAGGCGAGCAGGGCAATCGACAGGACGATCGAGCGGGACATGGCAGGCTCCTTTGCTGTAAGGGTAAGGCTCATACTTCCCTTTGGCCTTACCCGAACCGTCAAGGTGCCATTACCCCGATCAACGGTCACACCACCAGCGACAACAACATGATGAAAATGATGCCGACGATGGACAGGATCGTCTCCATCATGCTCCAGGTCTTGAAGGTTTCTGCCACGGTCATGTTGAAGTACTGCTTCACCAGCCAGAAACCGGCATCGTTCACATGCGACAGGATCAGCGAGCCGGCACCGGTGGCCAGTACCAACAGCTCACGGTTCACCCCCGGCACCAGGTCGATCACCGGTGCCACGATACCCGCGCCGGTGATGGTGGCGACCGTGGCGGAGCCGGTCGCGATGCGGATCACCGCCGCCACCAGCCATGCCAGCATGATCGGCGAAATTTCTGCCTGCACAGCCATCTGCCCGATCACGTTGCCTACGCCGGTATCCACCAGCATTTGCTTGAAGCCACCGCCAGCGCCGACGATCAGCACGATGGCGGCAGTCGGTGCCAGGCTCTGGTCGAGCATCTTCATGATCTGCTGGCGGTTGAAGCCGCGGGCCGAACCGAAGGTGTAGAAGGCCAGTAACAGGGCGGCGAGCAGGGCGGTGATCGGGTGACCGATCAGGTCCATCCACTGGCGCACGATGTGCTCGGCAGGCAGCACCACGTCGGCGAACGTTTTAAGCAGCATCAACGCGACCGGCAGCAGTACGGTGATCAGGGTGATGCTGAAGCTTGGCAGGTTGCCCTGATCGGAGTCCTTGGCGATCTGGTCCATCAGCTCCTGGGACGGGTTGCCCGGGATGTAGCGGGAAATGAAGTTACCGAACAGAGGGCCGGCGATGATCGCGGTGGGCAGTGCGACGATCAGGCCGTAGAAGATGGTCTTGCCAATGTCAGCGTGGAAAATGCCGATCGCCAGCAAGGGGCCCGGGTGTGGTGGCACCAGCCCGTGCACCACCGACAGGCCGGCCAGCAGCGGAATGCCGATTTTCACCAACGATACGCCCGAGCGCCGGGCGACGATGAACACCAGGGGAATCAGCAACACAAAGCCGATTTCGAAGAACAGCGGGATGCCCACCAGGAAGGCGGCGAACATCATCGCCCAATGCACGTTCTTCTTGCCGAAGGCGCGGATAAGGGTTTGCGCGATCTGGTCGGCACCACCGGAGTCGGCCATCAGCTTGCCGAGCATGGTGCCCAGGGCGAGCACGATACCGACGAAGCCGAGTACGCCGCCAAAACCGTCCTGGAACGATTTCATGACCTTGGCCACCGGCATGCCGGAAGTCAGGCCCAGGAAGCCGGCCGCGAGGGTGAGGGCGACGAAGGGGTGAACCTTGAAGTGGGTGATCAGCAGGATCAGCCCGACGATGGTAACCAGCGCGTCGAGCAGCAGGAAGGTATCAGTAGCCAGTCCGAACATGGTTTGAAGGCCTCGGTCTTATCGTTGTTTTGGGCGTAGCTTTTTGGAGTCTTTGCCGCGTTTACGGGGTGGGGTAGCGCTGTCTTTGGTGAGGCGGAAAAGCCGCCGAGGTCAGGCGGTTTGCGCCAGGCCCGGCTCACCGCAGTGCTTTAACCAGTGGTCCACCGCTTCGGCCAGTGCTTCGATCGGTTGGGTGGCGTCCAGTGCAAGCGTCAATGGCTCGCCGCGTGGCGATTCCAGGGCCGCGAACTGGCTGTCGATGAGGCTGGCCGGCATGAAGTGCCCTGGGCGAGCCAGCACGCGTTTTTCGGCCTCGGCAGGCGACAGTTCGAGGAACACGAACACCAGCCCAGGCATGGCATCGCGCAGGGTGTCGCGGTAGCGGCGCTTGAGTGCCGAGCAGGTCAGGATCGGGCGTTCACCGGCCTGGGTGGTGGCTTGCAACTCTTCACCAAGGCGGACCAGCCAGCCGGCACGGTCGCTGTCGTCCAGCGGGATGCCAGCGCTCATCTTGCGGATGTTTTCGGCAGGGTGGAAAGCGTCGCCTTCGATCAGGCGGCCGCCGCTTCTGGCAGCAATGGCGGCGCCGATGCAGCTTTTGCCACAACCGGCCACGCCCATCACCACAATGGCGGACAGGGGAGAATTCATCAGTACCTCCTGCGGGTGAGATAGCGCTGTCTCGCCGATGACGAACAGCCACCTCCCCGGTGTTATTGGTCTTGTCCTTACGCAGTATGGACGCCTGGTGGCGAGCGCGTGGTGGCTGCTACCAAAGATTACATTGCCTGCATCCTGAGACAGCGCTACCTTAGTGGCCGTTCCCTCTCCTTGCAAGTAGTAAAATTACAACATTCATGTCCCGCACCGGCTCCCGAACTACAGGTCGTCCCACCCTGGCCGAAGTTGCCAGGCTTTCCGGGGTTTCCCCGATTACCGCTTCGCGCGCCTTGCGTGGGGTCAGCACCGTTGCGCCTGACCTGGTGGAAAAGGTCATCGCCGCAGCAGCGAACCTAGGCTATGTGGCCAACCCGGCCGCCCGGGCGCTGGCCTCGGCACGCAGCCAGTCGGTAGTGGTGTTGATCCCGTCGTTGTCCAACCAACTGTTCATCGACACCCTGGAGGCCATTCACGAGGTCATGCGCCCTCGTGGGCTAGAGGTGCTGATCGGCAACTATCACTACGACCTTGCCGAAGAAGAGAACCTGATCCGCAATTACCTGGCCTATCAGCCCTGCGGCATTTTGCTGACCGGCTTCGAGCGTAGCGATGCTGCCCGGCAGATGCTGGCTGCCAGCGGCGTGCCGTGTGTGCACATGATGGAACTCAATGGCGAGCCAGGGGCTTTGTCGGTCGGCTTCTCGCAGCATCAGGCCGGGCGTGCTGCTGCACGGCACCTGATCGAGCGCGGGCGCAAGCGCCTTGCATTCATTGCCGCGCAGCTGGACCCGAGGGTGATGCAGCGTGCCGAGGGTTTCCGTCAGGCGTTGGCAGAGGCCGGTTTGCAGGCTGCCGAGCTGGAGGTGTTGGCCCCGGAGCCATCGTCGATTGCCCTGGGCAGTGTGCTGTTCAGTCAGCTGATGCAGCAGGCGCCGGATGTCGACGGTATCTTCTTCTGTAACGACGACCTGGCTCAGGGCGCGGTGCTGCAGGCCTTGCGTCAAGGGGTGGAGGTGCCACGCCAGGTGGCGATGGTCGGTTTCAACGATTTGCCTGCGTCGGCGCATATGGTGCCGCGGCTGACCTCCATTCGCACACCACGGGCCGCGGTGGGGCGGGGCGCGGCACAGGCGCTGCTGGCGTTGCTGGATGGCAAGCGGGTGACGAATGCGCAGCAGGATCTGGGCTTTGAGCTGATGGTGCGCGAGAGCACCTGAGAGTGCCCGCCAAGGCCTTCTCGCGCGACTCCCACAGGAATGATTGGCCCGAAACGATTGTGTAGCGGGTTTACCTGCGAAGCGGGCGACGGGGGCATGGCACCGGCTGCGCCGGTGTTCGCGGGTGAACCCGCTCCTACGGAGGGCGCGCGCGCTAACGGCTGGATTTTGTGCCAGGCGAGTGATTGCAAGGAAATCAGCCTGGCTCAAGACATGCGCCGTAGGTGTAGGAGCGGGTTTACCCGCGAAGCAGGCGATGCGGGGCATGGCACCGGCTGTGCCGGTGTTCGCGGGTGAACCCGCTCCTACGGGGGGCGCGCTGGTTCAAGACAGGCGCTGTAGATGCCACGACTTGCCAACGGCGATCTATGCTCAGAAAACCGCGCATAGGGAGCCCCGCGTCATGTTCGATTTCCATCGCAAGTCTGATTTGGCAGAAATCCAGCGCACCCGCCAGGCGTTGGCCGATGCACAAGCCAAACTGGCCGCTATCGGCCGTTCCATGGCGATGATCGAGTTCGCCCCTGACGGTACTATTCTCGACGCCAACGAGCGCTTCTGCCAGGCCATGGGCTACAGCGCCGACGAGCTGCGTGGCAAGCACCACCGGCTGTTCTGTGAGCCGGACTATGCAAAAAGCGCCGAGTACCAGCAACTGTGGCGCGAGTTGGGGCAGGGCAAGGCTATCAGCGGTACGTTCGAGCGTATCGACAAGGCGGGGCGCGAGGTCTGGCTGGAAGCCAGCTACATGCCCGTGCTGGACCAGCACCGGCAAGTCACCAGCGTAATCAAGGTGGCGTCGGACATCACCCAGCGGGTAGTGCTGGAGCACGAGAGCGAAAGCCTGCTCAAGGCCATCAGCCGCTCCATGGCGGTGATCGAGTTCACCCCGCAAGGCCGGGTGATCAAGGCCAACCAGAATTTTCTCGACACCATGGGCTACCGCCTCGATGAAGTGGTTGGCCGCCACCACGGCCTGTTCTGCCTGGCGCATGAACGCGAATCGGCCCAGTACCGAGAGTTCTGGGCTTCGCTGAACCGTGGCGAATACCACTCGCACCGCTTCGAGCGCGTCAACAAGCAAGGCCAGACCGTTTTTCTGGAGGCCTCCTACAACCCGATCTTCGACAGCAAGGGCCGCCTGTGCAAAGTGGTCAAGTTTGCCAGCGACATCACCCATCAGGTCTGCACCCAGCAAAGCGCCGCCCATGCCGCCCATGCCAGCTCGGTGCAGACCGATGCCTGCGCGCGCAAGGGTACCGAAGTGGTGCAGCAGGCGGTGCAGGTAATCGAGCAGATTTCCCAGGAGCTTAACGACGCTGCGCGCAGCATCGACGCGGTAAACAGGCAGTCGGATGTGATCGGGCAGATTGTGCTGACCATTCGGAGCATCGCCGACCAGACCAACCTGTTGGCCCTTAATGCAGCCATCGAGGCAGCGCGTGCCGGCGAGCACGGGCGCGGCTTTGCCGTGGTGGCCGATGAGGTGCGCAACCTGGCCGCGCGAACCAGCAAGGCCACCCTGGAAATCGTCGATGTGGTGCGGCAGAACCACGACCTGTCGCTATTGGCAGTGGCCAGCATGCAATCGAGCCTCAACCGCACCGGTCACGGCGTGGCGCTGGCCAATGAGGCGGGGACGGTGATCATGGAAATCCAGCAAGGCTCACGGCACGTCGTGGATGCCATCAGCCAGATAACCTCGACGCTGCAATTGCATTGAGCGCCTCGCGCATCTCGTCAAGCAGTGCCTGCAGGCTGAGTTGCAGTTGCGCGCGTTGTTCGACGGTCGGCAGCCCTTTTGCGTGGGCGTGTTCGATAGCTTCACAGTCTTTGACCACAGTGCGCACCCTGATCATTTTGGCGCCACCCTTGATGCGGTGGGCAAGGGCGCGCACGGTTTCATCAGGGGCGTCTGTTGCCAAGGCACGCAGGGCGGCCAGGTCTTCACCGACGCTTATCGACAATTGCTCCAGCAAATGCCGCGTCAACTGTTCGTCGTCCTGGGTCAGGTGACGCAGTTCGGCCAGGTCGAACCCACTATGGAAAGGCTCCGGCGACAGCTGCTGAGGGCGCACCTGGGGCAGGTGGGTCTTGAGCGTGCGCAGACCAATCGGCTTGAACAGGCATTCGTCCATGCCGCTGGCCAGGCAGCGAGTACGCTCCTCGGCCTGGGCATTGGCGGTCACGCCAAGAATACGGCCTGCTGGCAGGCCGCGCTCGCCCTCCAGGCTGCGAATGCGCCGGGTGAGCTCATGTCCGTCCATGACCGGCATGCTGCAATCGGTGATCACTAGGTCGAAGCGCGCTTCCTGCCAGCGTGCAAGGGCGATCTTGCCATTCTCCGCCAGTGTCACATGGTGCCCCAGGGTTTGCAGTTGCCGTTCCAGCAAAAGCAGGTTGGCCGGGTAGTCGTCGACCACCAAGATATTGAGCGGGCCGCTGTTACTTTCATGTGTGGTGAGTTGCGGGTCCGCTTGTGCCGGTGCTTCGCAGACAGGTAACCGCAGGCTGACTTGTACCCGGGTGCCAACACCCTCGACGCTCTGAAGGCTCAGGGCGCCGCCCATCAGTTCGGCTAGGGTACGGCTGATGACCAACCCCAGGCCTGCCCCTTGACGTGCCCTCGGGCCATCGACCTGAACGAAGGCACTGAACAGCCTGGCCTGGTCGGCGGGGCTGATGCCGATGCCGGTGTCGCGCACATTCAGCTCGATAGCCAGAATGCCGTGGCCGGCAACTTTGGGCAGCAGCAGGCATGCCTGCACTTCACCACGGTCGGTGAACTTGATGGCGTTGCTGATCAGGTTGGACAGAATTTGCTTGAGTCGCAGTGGATCAGCCAGCACCCATACCGGCTCTGCAGGCAGCTCGCCGTGTAGATGCAACCCTTTGGCCCGGGCATTGCCTTCGAACACCCGCAGTGTGGCGCGCACCAGTTCGACCAGATTGGTGGGTACTGGCTGCAGGCTGATGTGCCCGGATTCGATGCGGGAAATGTCGAGAATATCGCCAATCAGCTCAAGCAGGCCAATGGCCGAATCATGGGCGGTCTGCAAGGTCTGGGCGTCGCTGCGGCCGCTGCGGCTATCTTCCAGGGCCAGTTCCAGCAGACCGATCACGGCGTTCATCGGGGTGCGGATCTCATGGCTCATGGTGGCCAGGAAGGTGCTTTTGGTCTGGCTGGCCTGTTCGGCATCGTCCTTGGCCTGGCGTAACTGTTCCAGCAGCCCGCGCTCAGCGCGAGCTGTGCCTGAAGCGCGTGCTGTGCCTCGGTGCGCTGGTTGATCAGCTTGCGCAGGTAACTGTTCCAGAACACCACCCCGGCCAGCAGCAGGGCCGACAGCACCAGCACCTGCAAAGCCAGGGTGCGGTAGTCGCGCCAGGGGCTGTCGCTCACCAGAGTGCTGGTGCGCCAGCGGTTGATCAACTGGTCCAGTTCTTCAGGTGGAATGCTTAGCAGCGCCTTGTCGAGAATGGCCTGCAATTGGGGCTGGTCGGCGGCTACGGCAAAGGCGGCAATGGCCGGGGCGTCGTCGAGCATGTTGGCGATGCGCAAACGGTCCTTGAACACATGGCTGATGTAATAGGCAGCATTGATATGGCTGCTCAGGGCAGCGTCGGCAACACCGTTGGCCACGGCCTCCATCTGGCCCAGTGGGTTGTCAACTTCGACTATCTCGGCCTGCGGGTACCGCTGTTGCAAAACGGCCTGCTGCGGTGAGCCGCGCACCAAGGCGATGCGCTTGCCATCCAGGGCCTTGGCCTGTGCAGGTGATTCACCGTCGTTGCGGGTAACAAGCACGCGCGGGCTGACCAGGTAGGGGCGGGTGTAGCGCAGTTGCTTCAAGCGGTCGGCACCATAGCCCAGCGCCCCGATCATCTGTGCCTCGCCCCGCACCAGGCGGTCGATCATGGCCTGCGATGAAGCACTCTCGACGGGTGTGAACTGCAGCCCCGTGCGCAGCGAGATCTGCTTGAGCAGGTCCAGGGTGATACCGCTAGGGCGGTGCTGGGCATCGTTGAACGTCAACGGTGCCAGCGAGGTATTGACCAGTACGCTGATAGTGGGGTGGGCGGTTATCCAGGATTCTTCTTCTTCGCTCAAGGCGGTGAGGTGGCGCTGCAGCAGCAGGCTGGTGTTACCACTGCTCCAGCGGCGCAGAATGTTCAGGCGTTCACTTTCGCTTATGCGTGACAGCGCCTTGTCCACCAGCCGATGCAGGCGCGGGTTGTCGCTGGCGATGGCGAAGGCAAAAGCCTCTGGGGCCAACTGAGAGAAATGGTCGATTTTCAACGTGCCCTGAAAACTTTTGCCGATCATGTAGTCAGTGCTGATGGCATCGCCCAGATAGGCGTCTGCCTCGCCCAGCGCCACGGCAGCGAGCCCGGCCAGGGTCGAGCGGTACAGGCTCAGTTGCGCCTTGGGGTACAGTGTGCGAACGCTGACGGCCGGCAGGTAGTGATCGACCATCGCCAGGCGCAGGCCGGCGAGCTCGGGCGTACTTTTCAAGCTGCGCCCTTCACGGGTGACGATCACTGGCAGGTCGTCGGCATAGGGGGTGCTGAGGCTTAGCTGGGCGTCCGCCGCCTCGAAGGCGTTGGAGCTACCCAACAAGTCGATACGGCCATCACGCAGGGCGGTGATGGCCTCGTGACGGCTGTCAAAACGACGTACTTCAATGGGGATATCCAGCTGTTCGCCGATGATGCCGGCGTAGTCTGCGCTCAGTCCCTCATAGTCATGCTGGCTGACGTTGATTTCGAACGGGGGGTAATCGGGGCGCGCACTGCCCATTACCAGGCGTTCGCGTTGTTTCAGCCAGTGGCGATCATCGCCGGATAACGTCAGTGGGGCAGCGGCACTGATCGAGCGCGCCAGCAGATGGCGTGGTTCACTGCTGGCCTGCAGTTCCGGGGAGTTGGCCAGACCGATAGCCAGAAGGACGCTCGCCAGCAACTGTTTCATGGCAGCCGAGCGCTCAATAGACGCTGTTGCGCTTGGCCAGGTCGACCATTTCCACCAGCGACTCGGTCTTGAGCTTTTCCATGATACGGCCCCGGTAGGTGCTGATGGTCTTGGCGCTGAGGTTCATGCAAGTGCCGATGTTCTTGTTGTTCTCGCCGCGCGCAAGGCGCCGCAGCACTTCCATTTCTCGGTTGGAGAGACTGGCCAGGCGCACTGGCTCGCTCTCCAGCGAGTTGCTGTTGACCGACATTTGCGGAAAGGTCGAATAACCCTTGGTCAGGGCCTTGAGGGCGAACAGCAGGGCCTCGTGGTCCTCTTCCTTGGTGACGAAGGCGCCTATTCCGGCATCCAGGCAGCGACGCACATACAGATCGGTGGCCTGGCCGGTCAGCACCATGATCTTCGGTACCGGCTCCAGGCTCTGCAATCGCTTGATGACTTCCATGCCGTCCAGGCCAGGCAGGCCGATGTCGAGAATGACTACGTCCGGGCGCAGTTCGCGGGCTACCTGAGCCACTTCACTGCCATTGCCGACCTCGCCGATGACATGGAAGCGCTCGCGCTCGAGCAGTAGGCGCAACGACAGCCGGACAATAGGGTGGTCGTCGACGATCAGCACGGTTGTCATGAGGAAAACTCCTGTAGGGATGTGGTCCGCTTCCTGGAACACTCAGGAATACGTCTGCAAGTGGGGTTATCGGAAGCGCTGCACGATACGACCATTCCCGAGGTTTGGTAATGCCGAGTATAGAAGTGTTGAAATCCCCAGTGCTTATTGTTGAAAAGTCCTACAAGAAACAGGAAAGACATCACCCTGAAACAGCGGTGATGCCGGTGCTTTGCAGTTGTTCAGACGCAGGCGGCGTGCGGTTTGTGTATCCGCAGCGTGGAGGCAGGGTTGTTGGCCAATGCCTGACCGACCCGCGTCGGGCGGGCTACCAACTGCCCGGTACAATTCGGGCAGCGGCCTTGGAAGCGAGTTTCGGCACAGGCACGGCAGAACGTGCATTCGAAGGAGCAGATCATAACGTCGGGGCTGTCACCCGGCAGGTCGGCATCACAGCACTCGCAGTTGGGGCGTAGTTCCAGCATGGGCATGACTCCTGTTCGCAGGCGGGAACCCGGAGTCTGCTACGCCCGAGGCAAGGCTGGCAATGTTCAGTCGCCAGGGCGGTACAGGTGGGCATGCCCGGCACGGTACAAGGCCGATTCGGCGAACGGTGTATCCCCCAGGACGTGGCCTACCAGGATCAGCGCCGTGCGCCGGAAATCCTTGGCCGCTACGCGTTCGACGATATCGCCGAGGTTGCCGCGCACCCAATCCTGGTCTGGCCAGGTGGCCCGATGCACCACCGCAACCGGGCAGTTCGCGCCGTAGTGCGGCATCAACTCATCGACAATGCGTGACAGGTGCTTGACCCCCAGATGAATTGCCAGGGTGCTGCCATGGCGCGCCAGGTCGCCCAACTGTTCACCCGGCGGCATGGGCGAGCTGTCGCCGTAGCGAGTAAGGATCACCGTCTGCGCCACTTGAGGCAAGGTCAGCTCGCAGCCGAGCAGGGCGGCGCTCGCTGCCGTGGCGGTAACGCCGGGGATGATCTGGTAATTGATGCCCAGCGCTTGCAGGTGGCGAATCTGCTCACCGATGGCTCCGTACAGGCTGGGGTCGCCGCTGTGCACCCGGGCCACATCCTGACCATTTTCGTGTGCGCTGCGCATGGCAGCGATGATCTGTTCCAGGTGCAGTTCGGCGCTGTTGATCACGGTTTCGGCCTGGTGGCCTTCGAGCACGGCGGCGGGTACCAGTGAACCGGCATAAATGATCACCGGGCACTGGCGAATCAGCCGTTGGCCCTTGACCGTGATCAGCTCCGGGTCGCCGGGGCCGGCACCGATAAAGTAGATGGTCATGCAAAGTCCTGGCAAGAAAGAGGGGGCTAAACGCTCAGCAGGCCAGGGCGAGTGTCGCCGGGCCCAGTACCTGGCGCGTCAGCAGCAGCCTGGCCGTACCCTGCCGCTGGCTGGCCAGGGCCAGTGCCGCGCTCTCGGCTACGCCCCAGCAGCCACTGTGCCGGTGGGCAACGGCGGAACGGTGGCTGAGCAGTGGTTCATAGGGTTGCAGTTGCGCGCCATGGTACAGCACCAACGGCAAACCGAGGTGCTCTGCCAGTTGCAACAACCCGGGCTCGTCGGCCTTCAGGCTGATGCTTGCGATACCGCGCAGGTCAGCCAATGCCAGGCCCTGTTTGTCCAGGGCCTGGCACAGCAAGCGTTGCAAGGTATCCGCCGGGCAACCCCGGCGGCAGCCAAAACCGGCATAGAAGGCAGGCATCAAGCCTGGCTGGAACGGCGGAACAACCAGGCGCTGAGCAGGCCCAAGGCCAGCCAGAAGGCGGCGTTGGTCAGCCAGGAGGCGACTTTGAACTGGGTTTCCAATGCTTCAGGGGCCAGGCTTTCGTGCACCTCGGGTTGCGGTGCACCGATTACATGGGGAATGACCAGCAGCACGGCGCCCAGCGCCTTCAGCAGCCAGTGGCGGGCGAACACCAGCAAGGCCAGGCCCAGCGCTGTGGCACTGGCTGTACCGACCCACCAGGTTTGGCGTTGCCCCAGGTCGGCGGCCGCCGTACCCGGCAGTTCTGGTGGCAAGCCCAGGGTTGGGGCCAGGCAGAACACGGCGAAGCCAGCCAACCCCCACAATGCGCCGGTGGCGGCGCGTTTGGGCTCGCGAAGGCTGTACAGGGCGGCGAGGATCAGGGCGAAGCCGACCGCAACCACCAGGTTACCGCCTGTGGTGGACAGCACGCGCTGCCAGCCGTCTTCCGGCGACCAGGCTTCGGCGCTGTGTTCATGAGCGGTAACTTCGCCACCGTGTTCGTGGTGTGCGGCCGGGGCCGAGGACTCGTAGGTTTCCGCCTCCAGAATCAGCGGAGCCACCCAGAAGCTTTGCAGCAAGGTCAGCAACAGGGCTGCAAGGAGCCCGCTGAAGCCCGCAGTACGGGCAATGCGCGTGATCATCAGGCGTACTCAGTGGCAGGGGAAGGCGGCGCTGTGGCGGGTGTCGTGGGCGGCATTGTGCACGGCCTCGATGTGCGAGAACCCGGCAAAGTAGACCAGGCACAGACCCAGCAAGCTGGCACCGACGGCGATGGTTACACGCTGGCTGAGCGTAACGGGGGTAGCAAGGCTGTGTTGTTTGGCGCTGGTGACGGGCATGACGCGATCCTCTGCTTTTTGTGGGCAATGGGCGAGCGCGGCAGCCCCGGACGTGGTCGCCCAAGGGAATGCAACAGCGCCCGCCCACCGCGGGGTGTTCATGAACGCCAGGCCGGTCTCCGGGCTTGCGAGGAAGAGCTGGGCTCCTGGAACGCGTCACCTTCCCATGCCGTACTACGAGGCACAGTGGTACAGACGCTTCACTCGCTTACCGTTGCGGGGGCAGCACCGGCATTGTCCGGCCCTGCTGAAGGGCCTGGGACGCACCGGTTTCCCGTTTCACCCCCTGAGGGGCACCTGAACGCGAGGCATAAGGAGAGCATGGGGCGGGCTTGGCGTCAATGTCATACAGCGTGCGAGGCTGTCGAACAGCAGGTACGACAGGCTCAGGCCTGCAGTCTTCTTCCAGCAGGCAGAAGTGCAGAAACCGGGCGATCACCCGCGGGCGAATGCCGCCAGCTTGTCGCCATCCAGCCGGTAGCGCACCCACTCATCCTGCGCCTCGGCCCCCAGTTTCTGGTAGAAGCCGATCGCTGGTTCGTTCCAGTCCAGCACACTCCATTCCAGACGCCCGCAGTTGTTCGCCAGCGCTTCGCGGGCAATGTGCTGCAACAACTGCCGACCGGCGCCATCGCCGCGTTGCTCGGGGGTTACGTACAGGTCTTCCAGATAGATGCCATTGCGCCCGAGCCAGGTCGAGTAGCTGTAGAAGTACACGGCAAAGCCAATTGCACGGCCATCACGCTCGCACATCAGGGTGTGCACAGTGCTGCCTTCGTCGAACAGGCTGTGCTCGATGTCGGCAAGGGTGGCGACCACCTCGTGGCGCGCGCGTTCGTACTCGGCCAGTTCGGTGATGAAGGTGAGGATCTGCTCGGCATCGGTACGAACGGCAGGGCGAATGGTGAGGCTCATGGTGACGGCTTCCTTGATCCGGATTGTCGGTACAGTGATGTGTATCTGCGTAATTTAATCGAACTGTATCGGTTGCTGGGAGTGGCGCTCCGTTAGTGTGACAGCACCAATAAAGAAAGTGGAATGCCCGCCATGCTTGCCTCTGCCGACCTGCTGACCGCCTTTGTGCTGTTTGCCTTTGTGTCTTCCATCACCCCGGGCCCCAACAACACCATGTTGCTGGCCTCGGGGGTGAACTTCGGCGTGCGCCGCTCGGTCCCTCATGCCTTGGGTATCAGTTTTGGTTTCATGATGATGGTGCTGGCCGTCGGCCTGGGGCTGGGTGAGGTATTCAAGGCCTGGCCACCCCTGTACACGGTGCTGCGCTACGCTGGCGCCGCCTATCTGCTGTACCTGGCCTGGAAGATCGCCACTTCCGGGCCGGTCGGCACGGCCGCGTCCAGTGCCCGCAAACCGCTGGGCTTCTGGGGTGCGGCGGCGTTCCAGTGGGTCAACCCCAAGGCTTGGGTGATGGCGGTAGGGGCGATTACCACCTACACGCCAGCGCAAGGCTATGTAACCAACGTGATCGTCATTGCGGCCTTGTTCGCTTTGGTCAACTTGCCCAGCGTGGGGGTATGGGTGATGTTCGGCAGCGCCCTGCGCAACCTGTTGCAGAATTCGCGCTGGCTGATGCTGTTCAATGTCGTGATGGCCCTGTTGCTGGTGATTTCCCTGTACCCGCTGCTATTTGTAGAATCAGCGTTTTCCTGACCCCGAGAGTACAGTAAGCCGATGCAGTTGATTCCCTGGTCCCACGAATGCGCCGAAGGTTTCACCCTGCGTGGCTGGCGAACTCCGGCCAGTGGCAAACCACTGCTGCACTTTCTGCATGGCAACGGCTTCTGTTGCCTGGCCTACCAACCGTTGCTGATGCGCCTGGGCGAGCATTTCGACCTGTGGCTCTGCGACGTTCAGGGGCATGGGGACAGTGATCATGGTGGGGTGTTTCGCGGCTGGAACCGCACCGCTGCCCTGGCGGTGGAGGCCTTTCAGGGCGGACGTGGCGAGTATGGCGACGTACAGCGGTTTGCCGCAGGGCACAGCTTTGGTGGCGTGCTCACGGGGCTGATTCTGGGCAGTGAGCCGCAACTGTTCGCACGTGCCGTGCTGCTCGACCCGGTACTGTTCAGCCGACGCATGATCGGTGTGATGGGGGCGGCAGCCCTGGTCGGCCTGCATCAGCGTCATGCCCTTGCCCGCAAGGCCGCCAGCCGCCGCAGCCACTGGCCCGATCGCGAGTCGGCGTTGGCCTCGCTGGAAGGGCGCGGCATCTTCAAAGGCTGGACCCATGCGGCACTGCAGGCCTATGTCGAGCATGCCATCGGTGATTGTGGCGAGGCCGTGGTGCTCAAGTGCCGGCCCAGCCGTGAAGTGGAGATCTTCAGCTCATTCCCTAAACGCATGTGGGCCAGTCTGGCCGCAATCACGACACCGACACGGGTGTTGTATGGCGAAGACACCTATCCCTTCGTGCCACACTCGGTGAATCGCCTGGCGCTGCTGAACCGCAATGTGACCGCACGGCAAGTTCCCGGTGGGCACTGTTTCATGCAGGAAGACCCGGCCATGGCGGCCGAGCAGGTGCTCGATTTCTTGCAAGGTTGACTGTTCCGCACGTGGGACGATGCATGCCATTTTAGCCAGCTACCGCGTGATTGGCATCATTGATAAGGTTATCTCAGCCAAGAGAGGAGCCTTCTCATGAAAACGATTCTGGGTATTCACCGCAGCCCCCACGCCCATTGGGTGGGTGATGGTTTCCCGGTGCGCAGCCTGTTCACCTACGACAACCTGGCCAGCCGGATCAGCCCGTTCCTGCTGCTGGACTACGCCGGTCCGCATGATTTCACCCCGACCCGAGCACGACGCGGCGTAGGCCAGCATCCGCATCGCGGCTTCGAGACCGTGACCATTGTCTACCAAGGTGAACTGGAGCACCGTGATTCCACCGGTGCTGGCGGCTTGATCGGTCCAGGTGACGTGCAGTGGATGACGGCGGCCAACGGCATCATTCATGAGGAGTTTCATTCCCCCGACTTTGCACGCAGTGGCGGCACGCTGGAAATGGTCCAGCTGTGGGTGAACCTGCCGGCGCGGGACAAACGTGCAGCGGCCGGCTACCAGACGCTGCTGGCCGGCGACATTCCGGTGGTAGCGCTCGACGGTGATGCCGGGAGCTTGCGGGTGATTGCCGGTGACTACCACGGCCACCAGGGTCCGGCTCGAACCTTCACCGCGATGGACGTGTGGGATTTGCGGCTCAACGCCGGCGCGGCCTTGCAGTTGCCGGTTGCTGCCGGTCGCAATGCGGCGCTGGTGGTGTTGCGCGGTAACGTCCGAATCAACGGCGAGCGCGAGGCAGGCCCGTCCAGCCTGGTGCTGCTCGACCGGGAGGGTGTAGATGCAACCGTCGAGGCGCTGGCCGGCGCAAGTGTGCTGCTGCTCAGCGGTGAGCCGATCCACGAGCCGATCGTTGGCTACGGCCCGTTCGTGATGAACAGCCAGGCGGAGATTGCCGAGTCGTTCGATGATTTCCATGCCGGGCGGTTTGGGCAGATGCAGGACGAGAGGGGAGGCGCCGCACACTGATGCTGTTAATTGGTTGGCCTTTCCCGGCTGGAGCCTGGCCAACGCCTAGTTGACCGAGACCACTCGTCGTTAAGTCTGCTAATGCATTCGAACACTCGGCCGCCGCGGGGAATCTTCCACTAAGGTGCTAGAGGATTCCCCGCATGCTCATTGCCGGGGAGCATGGTCAGCTGGCCGAGCATGCGCAATATCAATTGGCGCCCCGCCCGACAAAGGCGTACTTCCATACAACAGGCCATCCCACAGAGAGGGTCGTACCATGTCGTTGATAGGCGTTTCTATGCTAGAGATGCGGCAACTGATCGAGCAGGCCTGCTTGCCAGACCGCTGTGAAGTGAGTTGCCCGGATGGCGCGCACTTGACCATCCGCCTGGGCCAGGGCCAGGATCTCGACCAAGGCGTGACCCTCAGCGGGGTCGCCCTGCAAGACCTCAACAGTTGTCGTGACCTGGTCAACCTGGTGGAGCAGCTGCATGCGTTGCGTGACAGCCACCCGGCGCCACTCAAGGCGATTGCCTGAACGCGCCTGTCGTGCCCCGGTCAGCCCAGGCTGGCCGGGCGTACGTATTCCGGCATCATGCCGTTGAACCAGAACAGGATCATTGCCACCAGGATGGTCACCAGCAGCAGCAACCCTACCCCCCAAACGCACGTTGCAAACAATAACGCCTGCTCTTTCTTCAGCCGCATGAAAGTCTGCAACCCGCCATATAGCAACACGCTGGCATACACAGAGGCAGCCATTAGCGCGGTAAAGGCGAGCCAACGAATTGGCATCAGACCAACCACTCCGGCAAAGAACCACGGCGTGGCGCAATAGGCGGCAAAGCCGATACACTGGTTCAGGCTGGGCTGTGTATTGAACCCTCGTGACATCCAGCGGATCATCACTCCCATCAGCATCACACCTATCACAGTGGTGGTATACAGCAGGCCGGCCAATTGGGCGGCGCTGCCTATGCTAAGGCGTACCCGCTCCTCGGCCGCCAAGCTCCAGCCGAAGGTGGTAGTGCCAACGAAGAGGCACACGGCGGGTATCAGCGCCAAGGCTAGCAGGCGTGGCAGGTATTGCTGTGGGTTGTCTTCCTCGGCTCGGCGAATGTCCAACCAGGCGTCGGCGGGGTGGGTGAAGAGCTTGAATAACGGACTGTTCATAGCGTTCTCCGGTAGGCAAGAGCCCTTTTGCTATGGAGACACGCGGCTCTCAGCCAGTTCAGCCTGGATGGCCGCCGTTGATCGGCTTATTGCAGTTCCAGCAGCAGGTTCAGGCCACCATCCCCGCATTTTCCCTTCTCGCGAACCACGCCGTGATAACTCCGCCCATCCCAGACGAAGGCCACACTGTGAGCCCGGTCGATCTTGTCAGGCAGTGGGGGGCAAACGTGCAGGCGCAGCCCTGGGCGACCTTGCAGGTTGAGGGCGGCGAGCTGGCATTGGCATTCCACTCGTTGCGCCACCGGGCCGAACAGGGTGTCGCGTACGTAATCGAGTTGCAGCGAAGCATTGGGGGCGCGGCCAGGCATCTTCATCAGTACATGGCTCCGTTATAACGGCTCGAAGAACCAGACGGGTTGGGCATGGCAGGCTCCAGACAAAAGAAAGGCGGCTTATCATTCGAAGCTTGCCTGGCCAAGATGTTCAATGTGTTTCATGTGCGTTCATCTTGTTTTGCGCTGGCTGGCAGATGACGGCCCCTGTTCAGGCACCCGCCTTGCGCAAGGTCAGGTTGATCCGCCGTTCGCCCAGGCGCGGATGCACACCGGGCTTGATCGGTAGCACGCCGTGAAAGCGCAAGCGGTCTTCGCCACCCCACACCAGCACATCGCCGTGGCTCAGCGCGATGCGCTGAGCCTTGTCGGCACGCTGCAGGCCGCCGAACAGGAACACTGCCGGTAAGCCCAGCGACACCGACACGATCGGCTGGCCGAAATCCTGCTCGTCGCGGTCCTGGTGCAGGCTCAGGCGCGTGCCCGGCAGGTAATGGTTGACCAGGCAGGCATCCGGCACAAAACCGTCAAACCCGGCCATGGCTGCGGCGCGGGAGGCCAAGGCGAGCAGAACCGGGGGCAGGGCGGGCCAGGGCTGGCCACTGACTGGGTCGCTGGGGCTGTATCGGTAGCCATGTTGATCACTCACCCACCCCAGCGTACCGCAGTTGGTCAGGGCCACTGCCATGCGCAGGCCTCCTGGGGTGTACATGTGCCGGAACGGCGCAGCACGCAGCACCGGACGCAGGGCATCGAGCAGCGCCTCGGTTTCGGCCAGGGCGAAGCCGGGCAGCAGCACGGTGTGGCTGGCCAGGCGTTGCGGCTGGGGGCCGAACAGGTCGAGGTCGGACTGGATCATGTGGCTGCACATCTTCGAGCGGTTTGCCATTGTACCCGACAGCTACACGTCAGGGGATTGCACACGCCGGCCGGATCGAACGATGGCAGAGGACGGGATGACAGAAAAAGGAACCGCGGCACCAGGGAGAGGAGCACCGCGGTTCAAGGGGGAGCGGTTTACTGCTGGGTCACAGTGGCCAGGTTCGCGCTGCCCAGCTGGGTGATGGTGGCGGATTGGGCGACACCACTCTGGTCGACGAACGCCTTGTTGCTTTGGCCTCCCTGGGTCACGTAGGCGACGTTGATGCTGTCAGTCTGTTTGATGGTGGCTTCGTTTCCGCTTCCGTAGAGTTGGTTGGTGTAGCTCTGGTTGCTATAGCCGGACTGGTCGAGCGTGATGGTGTTGCCGGTGCCCTGGCTGCTGCCGTAGGCATAGTTGTCGGTCCCACGCTGGTCGGCGATCAGAATGTTGTCAGTGCCGTTCTGTTCGAAGTACAGCTCGTTGCTGACATCATCCTGCTTGGTCGACATCTGGTTGCCTTTACCCGTCTGGGTCAGCGTGGCCAGCTGGTCAGCGCCCTTCTGGGTCAGATTGACGCCGTTGCCATTGCCAGCCTGGTTGATGGTGGCGTTCTGGTTGGTGCCGAACTGGCCACCCATCTTGGCGCCTTTCCAGTTACTGGCGGTGATGCTGTTGCCATTGCCTTGGGTGTTGATGGTCAGGTTGAGGTTTTCACCGTTCTGATAGGTGAAATGCAGGTTGTTGTTGCCGGTCTGGGTAATGGTGGTGGTCGAGTTGTTGGTCTCGAACTGGTCCGACCAACTGGCGTTGGCATTGCCTTGCTGCGACAGGCTGACCTTGTTGCTGACGCCGAAGCTCTGGTCGATATAGCCTTCGTTCGACTGGCCGGTCTGGACCACGGAGGCCTGGCTGCCGATCTGTGTGTCCTGCCACACTTCCACGGAGTTGCCGCCCCCGTACTGGCCAATGGCAATGGTGCCGCCAGTGCCTTCACGCTGGTCGCCATAGGCCCAGTTGTCGTGGCCATCCTGATAGACCTGGATATCGCCATCGATATGGTTCAGGTGCTCGGCGGTGGCGTAGTTGTCCTGGCCGGTCTGGTTGACGGTGCTGCGATTGTTGCTGCCACCGAAGGTCTGTTCGATGAAAGCCTCGTTGCGCTGGCCGGATTGCCCGCTGGTGGCTTTGCTGCCTTCCTGGCTGTCCTGCCACACGGTGGATTTATTGCCGACGCCTTGTTGGGTTTGCAGCGATTCGTTGTTCGACCCAAGCGACTGGCTGGCGAAGGCATCGTTGTAGCTGCCTCCGGCTTGCTGGGTGATCTGGCTGCCGTTCTCGAACAGTTGCTCAGCGTAGCCGGCGTTGTACTGGCCGGTGGCGCTCTGCTGGATATCGCTGGTGCTTTCGGCCTGCACGGCGAGGTGGTTGTGGCCCTTGCCAGTCTGGTTCTGGGTGGCCGAGGCGAAGGATGCCTGGGTCTGAGAGACTTCGGCGATGTTTTCCTTGCCGTCCTGGGTCTGGGACGAGGTGCTGTCAGCAGCCATGGCCTGACCTGCGAGGGCCAGGACGATAGCGGCACTTAACGGAGCGAGCTTGTACATGGTGGTGCCTCCAGGTCTATCGGTATTGGGTGATCTGAACATGCTGGCCATTGCCAGCCTGGGTCACGGAGCTGTTGAGCCCTGAGCCGGACTGCACGATGCTGGCGCTGTTGTCGTTGCCGATCTGCTCGATGGCGGCGTTGTTGCTGCTGCCGCTCTGGCGAATCGACGCGCTGTTGCCATTTCCCTGTTGGCTGATGATGGCCATCAGGTCACTGCCTTCCTGCAAGATGTACGCTTCCTGGGCACCGCCGGACTGGACGATACGGCCCAGCAGGGCCTGACCGTTCTGGTCGAGGGCGGCGCGGTTGCCTGACCCTTGCTGCTCGATCACCGCAGCCTGGCCGGCACCGGCCGGCAGCAGGCGGATGATCACTGGTTCACCGAGGTCGTTGCCGGGTGCAAGGTCGGCATTGTCCATCAGGTCCTCTGCCCAGCAGGCCTGGCCCGCCAGGGCCAGGCAGAGCAACAGGGAGTACAGCCGTTTCATCGAAGCCTCCGGCTTTTACTGCACGACTACGTTGACAGTGCGCGTGGTGCCTTGGCTGGTGGTGATCGTCGCCGTCGGTGCCGCAGTCGGGATGATCGTGGTGCTATTGCTTACCACCAGGCGCCAGCGGCCGGTCAGCGCTACCGTGGCCGTCCCCAAGGTCTGGACGCCCGTGGTAGTGGTTACCCGCACGGTTACGGTATTGCCGGTGGTCACCGACGAGGTGCCACTGATGTCCCAGTTGTAACGGTTGTTGGAGCGCGCCGTGACCGTGGCTGTCGTGACGGCGAAGGTTTCTGCGGCAGGCCGAGGCGACACGTTGACGGTGACCGTACTTGGGGTGGACAGCCCCCCCAGCGAGTCACGTGCCTGGTAGGTGAAGGTGGTGGTGAAGGCTGTGGTTACAGTGGCCGGTGGGGTATAGGTCACGGTTGTGCCGTCGGTGCTGACCGTGCCACGGCCGGCGGCCGGCTGGGTGATGTTGGCCACACTCAGCGGTACGTTGCCTTCTGGATCGGTGTCGTTGGCCAGCACGTTGATGGTCAATGGCACGCCCAAGGTGGCAACGGTTTCCGGGTTGGCAGTCGGTGCCTGGTTAGGTGCGACGTTGATGGTGACCGTGGCCGGTTCCGACTTCAGGCCCTTGGCATCCACCGCCCGGTAGCTGAAGTTGGCTACCAGCGGTTGTGTGGCCCCGGTCGGCGGTGTGTAGGTAACCGAGGTGGTGCCGTTCAGCACGACGCCGCCAAGGCCGGTCCCGGGTTGGGTCAGGTCGCTGATGGTCAGCGGCACGTCGCCATCCGGGTCGCTGTCGTTCAGCAGCAGGTTGAGTGTGATCGGTACACCGACACTGGTGCTGCCGACATCGGCCTGGGCCAGCGGTGGCTGGTTGGCGGCCTCGACCGGGGCGCTGCCGACCACGATCACCGGCTCCACATCACTACCGCCATGGGCAGACTTGACCGTAACGGTGGCGGGCGGTTGAGCCAAATCGTTGACCGTGATGCTTTGCAGCGTGCCCGATTTCGACATGCGGCCGTAGCCTTGGGCGAGCAGGTCGGGGACCGTTACTTCGTCGCTGGAGCTGGCCTCGATCAACAGACGTTTGTTGGCCCAGTCATAGCGTGCGGTGCTGACTTTGACCACGTCGCTGAGCTTGCTCGAGAGCGCAGTCGGCTGGGTGCCGCCGACTGCGTTGCTGGCGGTGACAACCACCACCGCTGGCGGCACCGACTGGTTGAACTGCTGGCTGAAGAACAACCCGTTGTTGTCCGAAGTCAGGGTGAACTGACAAGGCGAAGGCGGCGTGCCGATCAGTGCCAGGCCATTGCGCATGCACAGGCTGGCCTCACTCGGGGCCTTGGCGAACACTTCCACGCGGGTGCCGCTGCCGTTGCGCGAATAGGTGGCGCGCTCCAGGGTGACCGGGGTTTGTGCTCGCTGGTCCAGCACCTTGCCAGACACGGTGAAAGTGTTGGTCTGAATGGCGCCCGCGGGCCCTTCGATGCGCACGAAGTTGGTATTGAAGGGGCTACCCGTGACCGCTTCGGTGATATTGGGGTCGCCGATGAAGGTTTCAGTGGTGCCCGTGTCAGGGTTGACCTCTGTATATGGCCCGCCAACCCCCTTCAGCCAAGGGCCGATCGCCCCCGCCAGCGCCCCCTGGAAGTTGCCCGGAGCGCCGATACCGATGTCCCGGGTGATGTTGATCGCGCGACGACCTGCCGTGGTGACGTTGACCGTCTCCACCCCGTAAGGGTGCGTGATGGTGTAGGTACCGGTGCGTGGGACCGATGCGCGAATACGGATGCGGGCGAAACTTTGCTGATCACCGTCTACCGGGTTTTCAGCAGCGAAGGCTGCCTCTATACCGGCAACGTAGACCTCCAGTTCATATCCGCTGTTACCCACTTGTGGTATCGAGGTTTCGGCCAGGAACCAGAACATCTCGGGTGGCCAGTTATCTGGAAATACCAGCGGCAGGGCATCGTCATAGACCCCGGGCTCGGGCAACAAGGTGCACATGTAGGCGGGCGCCCCGGGTGCGCCTGGCGCACGGGTGCTGGTGGCACGCGACTGGCACAGCTCCAGGGATTGGTCGAGGCTGTCCTTGTACCACATCGGATAGCCACCTGTGGCGAAGGTGTAGGGCCCCGGATCGACATCAGACAGCGCGGCGAACGCGGCGCTGGTAACGGTAAGAGAGAAACCGGCGGCCAACAGCGCACGGCGCGACCAAGTGTTCATGCTGCCTCCTTGAAGGCTGAGCCTTTGTCTGTTCATGGCACCAGCACCACGTCTTCGGAGTCGCTACCACCGTTGGCGCTGGTGACCTGCACCTTGGCCGGCGGAATGGGCGAGAGGGTCATGCTCAACGTCTTCACGGCGCCGGTACCGCCCAGGTTGCCGATCAGCGTGCCGTTGCCGGTATGTGCGGTAAGTACTGGAGGTGTTGTTTCGTCACTGGTGCTGGCCACCAGGGTCAGCTCGCCAGTGGACAGGCGGTACTGCGCCTGCGTGATGGTGACCAGGTCGGTCAGGGGAACGTTGCTGGTGGTCAGGCTGCTGGTCGGGATTGCCACGCTGTTGTCAGCGGACAGTGTGACGATGGTTCCGGCCGCCGGGTTGAGGGCTGACTGGGCGTACCAGGCGCCGGTGCCGTTGGCCTCGGTGAGGCTCAGGTTGGGGGTCTGGCTGGTCAGGGTGACGCTTGCCGGTGGCGGCGGGGCCAACACGAAGATGTCTTGCTGGGCGATCAGGTCGCCGTTCTCGGTATGGCGTGAGTAAGTGCTGCGTTGTGGCATCAGCGGGGTTGGCAAGGCCACTTCGGAAAGTTTGCCCGAGACAGCGAACAGCTCGGTGCGCAGGTCGATGCCACCAGGGCCTTCGATGCGTACGTAGTTGGTGTTGAATGGGCTGCCTGTTACCCGTTCTTCCAGGTTCGGGTCACCGATGAAGCGCTCGTTGCCTTCGGTGTAGGGGCCGTTGACACTGCGCAGGAACGGCCCGACATCGCCCTTGAGTGCGCCGGTGAAGTCGCCTGCGCCGGCGATGCCGATGTCGCGGGTCATGTTGATCGCCCGGCGCCCTGCAACGGGCACATCGAACACTTCAACACCATAGGGGTGGGTGACCACGTAGGTGCCCGCGGTGGGAACGTCGACCCGAATACGGACCCGGGCGAAGCTGACCTGGTCACCCTCGACAGGTTCCTCGGCGGCGAATGCCGCTTCGATCGCCGTGCCATAGCTGAGGTCGATGCCACGCGCAGCGTCGACGATGGCAGCGTCGGCAGTGAACCAGAACGCTTCGTCAGGGAAGTTGGTGGGGAAGACGATGGGTTGGGTATCGTCGAACACACCAGGTGTGGGCAGTAGCGTGCACATGTATGAGGGTGCGCCAGGTGCGCCTGCGACCCGGGAGCTGACGGCCTTGGTCAGGCACAGGTCGAGGGTACGACCGTGGCTGTCCTGGTACCAGGCGGGGAAGCCGCCGTTGGCTGGGACGTAAGCGCCTGGATCGACAGCGTTCAAGGCGGCCTGCGCGGGAAGCTGGAGAATGCCGGCGAAAATCGCCACTGCCAGCGGGTGGGGTATCGGTCGGTGCATGAGTCAATTCCTCCTGCAAACGGGCCCATGGACTTGGGGCGTCTGGGAGGAGATCGGCAAGAGCTGTGCCAACACCTGAAAAATGCTTTGCAGGCCTTGTGGTGCAGGGGCTACAGATTCTCAGTAGGGCTTTATGCCAGCCGCTGGCGGTGGGCAGCGTTCCCCCAAGGTTGGGGATTGGGGGCCGGTAATTCAAACCCGGTTTTAGAAGCCAATGCGGTTTTTGCTACAGTGCTACGGCGGTCCCTTCCCCAAGCCGAGCCAAGCGATGCAACCCCTCGACCACCTTTCCCTGAACCTGTTCATCGTCGTCTGCGAAGAAGGCACCATCGCCCGCGCAGGCGAGCGCGCGTTCATGGCGCCGTCCGCTGTCAGCAAACGTATTTCAGACATTGAGGCGCGCTTTGGCACCGCCTTGCTCAAACGTAGCAAGCGCGGCGTGGAGCCCACCCCGGCGGGGCTTGCACTGCTGCGCCATGCCAGGGAAATGACCCGCGCCATGGAACGCCTGGACAGCGAGCTGAGCGAATACGCCCACGGCGCGCGTGGTCATGTGCGGGTGCTGGCCAATGTATCGTCGATCATGGAGTTTCTGCCCGAAGAACTGTCAGCGTTCATGCTGGAATACCCACTCATCCAGGCCGATATCGAAGAGCGCTTCAGCGCCGATGTCGTTCGTGGTGTGGCCGAGGGCACTGCAGACCTCGGTATCTGCCGCAAATCCATGGCGGTGGGTGACCTGGATTTCGTACCGTATCGGCAGGATCACCTGGCCGTGGTCGTTGCTGCTGACCACCCGTTGGCCGGCCGCAGCCAGATTGCCTTCGAGGAAACCCTGGGTTACGACCACCTGGGGCTATCGGCCTTTGCCACATTGAACGCTTTCATGCGTAAAAGCGCTGAACAGTCAGGCAAGGCGCTGCGTTTTCGTTCGTACGTGTCGTCGTTCGACGCGGCATACCGTCTGGTGCAGTTCGGCCTTGGCCTGGCGGTGTTCCCGCAAGAGGCCGTATCCCGCTATGCGGCGTTGTTCGACCTGCGGGTCATTGCGCTGACTGACGACTGGGCGCTTGGCGAATTCGTCATCTGCATGCGCGACCGGCACACGCTCTCGCTGTCGGCTCGGCGCCTGCTTGACCACCTGTTGCTGCGTGCACCGGCCTGGCAGGTCGCGGGGGGGGGGGGGGGGGGGGGGGGGGGGGGGGGGAGGGGGGGGGGGGGGGG